>RDXT01000539.1 GCA_004292985.1 Bacteroidota bacterium | reverse complement strand
GGTGGCTTTTATTACTACCAGACCCTCGGATTTAAGGTGGTGGACGAGCAGTTGGGGGAATTGGGAACGGTGAAAGAGTATATAGACGGTGCGGCCCATGATCTGATGGTGATGGAGTATGAGGGCAAAGAAGTGCTGGTGCCCGTAACAGATATGTTTATTCCGAGGGCGGATCTGCCCAGCAAGACCCTTCATACGCGCCTGCCGGAGGGTTTGCTGGATTTGTATCTGGGAACAGATACGGATGATGAGTGATTTTGCCCCGAAAACCCTATTTTTGCGATATGAGAGAGCTGTTTGTTCTGTTGTGCGCATTATCCTGTCTGCTAACGGCCTGCCAGACCCCGCAAAAGCCGGGTACAGAGTCCTCTGCGATTCCTGACAGCCTGGATCAAAGCCCGGCGGCCCAGATTCGCTCCCTCAACCGCCAGCTCGAAATTAATCCCCGCGATTATACCCTTTACCAGCAGCGGTCCGAGCAATATTACAACAGCGATAGCATAGAAAAGGCCCTCGCAGATGCCGAAATGGCCCTGTCCCTCTTTCCCAACAGCCCTGATCTGAAGTATTGGAAAGGATTTCTGGCCTTTACCCAAAATGACAGTGCCGAAGCCATGATTCAGTACCGGGAAGCCATCCGACTTGGCACCAAAGACCCCGAAGTCTATTACCAGATGGGGCAGATTTTCTTTTTGCAGAAAAAATATGAAGCGGCCCTCGCGTCTTATCAGAAAGCTGTCGAACTTAATGACCACGAACCCCTGTACTGGTTTGCCCAGGGCTTTCTCGAAGAGCAGCGCCTGCAAAAGCCTGCGGCCATCAAACGCTATATGCGCGCCCTGGAACTCGATTCGCTGCACACCAAAACCCTGCTTCAGCTCTACGACCTCTATCTTACCGGCTACGAAAACGAAGAGATGGCTACGCGCTACCTCGACCGCCTGCTGCGCAACCAACCCCTGCACCCCCTTGGGCGCTATTACAGCGGCACTGCCCACCTGCGCAAAGCCCTGGGCCTATCCCGCGATACCCCCCGCTACCGCGAGGAGGTAAATGAAGCCGTCAGCGATTTTACCATCAGCGTGAGCCGCGATCCGGGCTTTGCCGATGCCTGGTACAGCCGGGGATATTGCTATTTTATGGGCGAAAACCGCCTCGACGAAGCCATCGGCGATTTTCGTAAAGTGCTGGAAATCAACCCACAGTATGCGCAGGCGCACTTTATGCTGGGGTCCATCTTCGAATACAACAAAGACCTTCAGACCGCCCTCTTTCATTACCGCAAGGCAGTGGAATACAAGCCCGAGAGTGAAGATTTTGCGCTGGCGGTCAAAGAACTGGAGGCCCAGCTCAAATGAAAAGCTTTGAAAACTGCACCGTGCTCGAACTCGCCAGCGTATTGGCAGGCCCTTCGGTCGCTATGTTTTTCGCCGAACTCGGTGCCCGCGTGATCAAGATCGAAAATCCCCGCACGGGCGGCGATGTAACCCGGAGCTGGAAGCTGCCCTCCGAACCTGCCGAAAGCGATAT
The DNA here is from genome assembly GCA_004292985.1 of Bacteroidota bacterium. Lineage (GTDB taxonomy): Bacteria > Bacteroidota > Bacteroidia > J057 > J057 > RDXT01. The sequence continues at coordinate 2,986 of RDXT01000539.1, read as the reverse complement.
CTCTGCCTATTTCAGCGCCGTCAACTGGGGCAAAAGTTCCCTTGCGCTCGACCTGACCCTGCCCGAAGGCCGCGAAACGGTTTATCAATTAGCTGCCAGAGCAGACATAGTAATCTCCAGCTATATTCCCGGCGCGGACAAAAAGCTGGGAGTAGATGCAGCTACCTTATTGAATATCAACCCCTCCCTGATCTGCGCCGAAATCAGCGGCTATGGTCCGGAGGAGGAACGTGCGGCCTTCGATGCCATCATCCAGGCAGAGGCGGGTTATACCTGGCTTAATGGCGAAGCGGGGCAGATGTACAAAATGCCCGTGGCCCTGATGGACGTGCTGGCTGCACACCAGCTCAAAGAGGCCATTCTGCTGGCCTGGATCCGCCGGATGGAGACCGGAAAGGGCGGACGGGTGCATGTCTCGTTGCTCCAGGCGGGTATTTCCGCCCTCGTCAACCAGGCGACAAACTACCTTCAGGCAGGCGTAGTTCCCCAGGCCATCGGCTCCGACCACCCCAATATTGTGCCTTACGGTACCCTTTTTGACTGCCAGGACGGGCAAATTGTGCTCGCTGTCGGCAATGACGCACAGTTCGCAGGCCTCTGCGAGGTGCTGCAACTCCCTCTCCCTGAGGAGTTTAGCTCCAACCGCCAGCGCGTCGCCCGGCGGGAAGAGGTCAAGGCTTGGCTTCGCCCTGCATTCGCAGGCTGGCAGCGCGACCCGCTACTGGCAGCCCTGCGCAGCCGCAAAGTCCCGGCAGGCGCTGTAAATGATATGGCCGCCGTCTTTGCGCAGCCCCAGGCGCAGGCATTGGTGCTGCGCGAGAGTGGTTATGCCGGGATCAGGGGCTTTGTGGGAGAGGGCTTTGAGCGGCACACACTTTCGGCTCCGCCGGAGCTGGGGGCAGGGAACAGTTGACAGGGAACAGGGAACAGTTTACAGGGAACAGGGAGCAGCGCCGTTTCGGCGGAGCTTCGTAGGCGCTTATCGCATAAGCGCATAGCCTTGCAGTGCTGCTTTGGCTCTCGGTCCCTGAGCTTGCCGAAGGGCCGAGTAATGTCCGGCCCTTCGGCAAGCTCAGGGACCGATGATGTATGGGCTTCGCCCCATGCTATATGCCAGGGGATGAAATCCCCCGGCCACAAGATCGGTCGTGCCTATGGCACTTTGGGAATAATTACGCGCGATGCGCTACGGACGTTTCGCTGCTACGCAGCTTTGGGGCGTGTTCATAGCTCTATGGGGAGCGGCAACGTCTGTAGAAGCCTGCGGCAACATAGGGTAAAAAGCTCCATCGGAGCGGAACCTTCTCTGGGTGGTGGGTGTTTCGCCCCTCTGGGGCTTTGGGGGTTTCTATGCTGCGTATGCTACAGACGTTTCGCCGCTATGCGGCTTGGAGGGGCGGTTAGTGCGGTCACCCTTCGATACGGTCCTGTAGACCTACTCCCAAGGGGACAAGTCAGGATGACAGGTAGCGCCCGGTGTCACGCTGACCTGCCCCCGTGGGGGTAGCCGAGTCTTCGAGGCGTATCGAAGCGCGACACCACAGAGTCACCCTTCGATACAGCCTTACAAGGCTTACTCCCACAGGGACAGGTCAGGATGACAGATAACCCTCACTTCTCCGTCATCACCTCCACGCCTTTCCAGCCTTCGGGAAGGCCGACAGCGGCGTAGTGCACGGCCAGTGCGAAGAAATGCCGGGCTGCCAGGTCCTCGGGTACGGCGCTCACGATGGCCTGGAATTTTTTCATGGCCTCATTCATCTCTCCGGCTTTAAAAGGCTCCAGGGCCTCGGCGAAGGCGGCCTTCGAGGCTTTTTTCTGTTGCGCCAGCTGCTCGTCGTCGCCGTTGAAGCACTCGTAAATGCCCAGCGGCTCCTCTTTACCTTTGACCTGCACGAGGCCGAGGAAACGGCAGTCTGCCTGCACTGCGGGGTCGAGGAGACCATAGCTCACTTCGCTCAGCAGGATATTTACACCAAAATATTTGGTAAGGCCCTCTAAGCGCGAGGCCATATTTACGGTATTGGCAATGATGGCGGGGTCGGAGCGGTGCTCGTCGCCGATAATGCCCATGATCAGCGGACCGGTGTGAAAGCCCATGCCTACACGGATGGGTCGCCGCCCGTTTTGGGAGCGGAAGAGGTTGTAGGACTTGAGTTCCTTCTGCATGGCTACGGCAGCGGAGAGCGCGTCGCCGGGGCTTCGCTGAAAAAGGCCCATAATGCCGTCGCCCAGGTACTGACTCACAAATCCGTGATGGCGCTGGATCAGTGGACCCATCCTGCGGACATAGGCATTGACAAAGCGGAAGTTCTCTTCCGGGTTCATGGACTCGGACAGGGTGGTGTAGTCGCGGATGTCGGAGAAAAAAACCGTAACCTCGCGGGCGATATTGTCTCCGAGCCGCACATCTGTGATCGAGCTGTGGCCCAGGGTTTTGATAAACTCCGAAGGAACAAAGCGGCTGGTCGCCCGGTTGATTTCGCCGAGGTTCAGGTGGGTGCTCAGGCGCGCGAGGAATTCATCTTTGCTAAAGGGCTTTGACAGATAATCGTTAGCGCCGATATTTAATCCCTGCACAAGGTCATTTACCTGGTTGCGGGCCGTAATCATAATCACCGGAAGCTCCGAAGGGAGGTATTTTTCCCGGATCAGGCGACATACATCATAGCCCGACATCCTCGGCATCATCACATCGAGCAGCACGATGGCAAAGGAAGGCTCCCGCTCCAGAATTTCCATCGCCTCAGGGCCATTCATCGCCGAAACGACTTCATACCTTTTGTCCCGGAGGTGGTTTTTGAGCACCTGGTGGTTGATCGGCTCGTCATCTACGATGAGGATGCGGATGGCATGGGCATTAGGGGTGGAAACAAGGCCCGAAGAGGGCGTTGGGAGGGCCGCAGGTACTTTGCTGTCGGTGGGAAGAGGGCGTGCCACAGGGGAATGCAGCTCCGGCAGGGGATTCTGGCGGGTCTGGCTGGCC
>RDXT01000538.1 GCA_004292985.1 Bacteroidota bacterium | reverse complement strand
TACATTCAGCACCTTGCGGAGTTCCTGTTTGATGTGCTGGAGGCTTTCGCCTTTTTGAACGAGGTGCATGGCAGCGGAGGCAAGCTCCTGGTTTTTGTGCGCCACTTCGGCGCGCAGGGCTTCATTTCGCAGGCGGATGATCTCTGCCTCCGACTTGCGGGCCTCCTGCTGAAACTCCGCTTCTTTTCGCTGAAGGGTTTGATTTTGAGCGAGTTCCAGCGCATCGTGACGGGCGGAAACCCGCCGATAGACCAGCCAGATGCCCCCTCCGACCAGGGCCAGCAGCAGCAGCACATATGCCGCCCTTGCCCAGGTGCTGAGATACCAGGGAGGGTGAACGATAAAGGCGAACGTTGCGGGTGCTCCCGGACGGCCAAAGGCATCACGCGCTTCGAGATGAAAGCGGTAGGTTCCCGGTGGAAGGTTGGTGTATTCTTTATAGTGCTCCTGCTGCCACTCTGACCATTCATTTTCCAGCCCCTCCAGGCGGAAACGGTACTGGCAAGGCTGGCTCCCCATACCCGGCAAGGCCGAAAAGGTAAAGCGAAGATGGTTTTCGCGGTGTGAAAGCGCGTAATATGCATCCGGAGGCTGCGCACTCAGGATTTTTCCGTCTATAGAAAATGTACCCCTAAACAGAACAGAGTCTGCACGCGCAAGGCTGGTTACCTGACGGATATACACCTGAAACGGCGGCAAGCTGTCCTGGCGGCTATCGAGGTGGTAATGGATAAATCCGGTTTCGGTACCGATCAGCACCTGCTCCTGGCTGGCGCGAAAAACCGACTCAAATCCATCCAACAGCTTATTATGCAGGGGGTTTAATAAATGTTTTTCCAGAATCTGCGTAAGCCCCTGCTGCCGGAAATGCAGGTAGCCAAACTCTCCTTCCCGCGAAAACCAGACATCTCCCTGCCCGTCCTGAATCAGGCGGTAAATGCGTTTGTCGCTTCCCAGTACCGTATTAAAGGCTTCATGGGGATAAAAGCGCTCCTGGGCAGCATCAAAACGATAGACTCCCATAGAGGTCGTAAATACCATTTCGTTACGGATCAGGGCTACGTTGATGGCATAATCGGAGGGCAGGCCGTCGGCAGATTGAAAAAAGCGCAGGTCGCGGATGCTGTCGCCCGAATCGGTGAGTCTTATACGATATACACCTTTATATGCATGCGAAATCCAGAGATTCCCTTCGGCATCCTGCTCCATGACGCGCGAGGACTCATCGAAGCCACTCAGGGGGTGGAGGTATTGCCAGGGGTCTCCAGGCTGCTTCCTGCGAAACAGGTGAAGGCCATTATAGGCGCCTGCAACTGCCAGATTGGGGTCTATGTGCAGGGGCAGCAGTTTCCAGAGGCCATCTGCCTGCGAAAGGGGTGAAATTCCGGAGGAATTCAGCAAAAAAGCGCCCCGGTGATGCCCGATCCAGAGAGAAGGGCCTTCCTGCTGAAGGCACCACACCTGCCCCTGTGTCCCAGGCACCAGTTTAAAGGATTCCTGGTTCCATTCAGCCCCTCCTTCCTTCATTTTACCTGCAAAAACACCCTGATTGGTTCCTAAAAACAGCTCGTCTCCCAATACTCCTGCGGCGTACCCGGAGCCGGACACCCCCATGCGCTGGTCAATGTAGGAGAACGGAGATTGCATTTCGAGGCAGGTCATGCCATTGTCCATGCCCAGCCAGAGGTTGCGGTGGGTGTCTTCGTAGAGGCTGAGGATGGTATTGTTGCTTAATCCGAATGATTGATTGAGGGTATAAAGCAGATTGCCCTGCGCATCGAGCAGGATGAGCCCCTGGCGGATCGTACCCAGCGCGTAGCGGCCATCCGAAAGGCGCTGCGCCGAAAACAGGCCTTCGTGCCGCAGAACCTCTTTCAAAGGCCCGGCCCAGGGGCTGAGGCTTTCCCCTCTGAGCATAAAAAGGCCTTCATCGCGGGTTACGACAAGCAGGCCCCCGTCTCCGGCATCGAGCAGGCTGCTGACTTTGATGTCTGAAAAATAGGCTCCCTGTGGCATCAGGCTCAGCCCCCCGGCACTCCAGCGCTGAAGTCCTGTCCCGGCTTCCCATACATACAACTCATTTTTCAGGACAAAAAACCCATCGAAGCGGTGCCTGGCCAGATAGGTCGCGGCAGAATCCTGGCCTTCGCGCAGCAAAAACAGGGCCTCTGCCGTAGCGAAAAGTACCCCCTCGGGACACAAAAAAATCTCCCATACGTCTTCAAACGAGCGGTATTTTTCCGGTACACGCCCGGCCAGCGAGTGGTAAATCAACTCACCCTGTGGTCCGGGGCCAAAATAGCCAAACTCTGCCTGGCCTCCCACATACAGCTTGCCGGGTTCATCCACCGCGAGAGAGTGCACAATGGTGCGGTTGGGCATCGGATATAGCGCCCATCCTACCCCGTCAAATTCAAGCAGACCTTTGTTATTGGCGATATACAGCAACCCGCGTTTGTCCTGTACGAAGTCCCAGTTCTGCGTGCCGCCGCCATATTCGACCTTGGAATAATTGCGCAGAGGGGGGAAACCCATAGCCTTATTCTGACTCCGGGCAGGAGTCAGTGCGCATAAAAACAACAGCAGTGCCGTTATCAAACGGATTTTTACCTGTATCCCCGTCTGCCTGCTCATATCAGTAGCGTCCATTGCAGGCATAAGATACTATGAAATCTGCAACAGGCAAGGCTTCTGTGCCGGAGGGCAGGGCCTGCTGCTACAGCCCAAGGGCCATTCAGACAGTAAAGCTCTCTCCGCAGGCGCAGGTACGGCTGGCATTGGGATTGGCAAAATGGAAGCCTTTGCCCTGAAGTCCGCCGGTATAATCGAGTTCGGTGCCTACGAGGTAGAGGAGGCTGCGCATGTTGACAAAAATTTTCACGCCTTTGTCTTCGATAACCTGATCGCCAGGCTGCTCTACATTGTCAAAATCGAGCTTATACACCAGTCCGGAGCAACCGCCAGCGTCCACGCTCACCCGCAGGCCATAGGTAGAATCGTAGCCTTGCTGCTCGCGAAGTTCGCCGATATGTGCCATAGCTGCATCGGAGACTTGTATCATTGCTTCCTGTGTCATTGCGTCGTCTTTTGGATAGCAAATATACGTCTTTCGGGGGAGAATTGTTTATTTTCGGGGTCGCGTAATGTATCTAACGTCTGACAGGTCTTGGAGACCTGTCAGACCTAAACCAACCGACCAACCACCCTAACCGAGATGAGCGATACGAGATACGCCCATTTTTACCCGCCTTTGCAAGCGGGCCATTATTACCATGTATATAACAGGGGCATCAATGGGGGAAACATCTTTTTTGAGGCGCGTAACTATCCGTTTTTTCTGCAAAAATACGCATACTACCTCTCTCCGGTGGTTGATACCTACGCATACTGTCTGTTAGGGAACCACTTCCACCTGTTGATCCGGGTAAAAGAGGAGTGGACGCTGCCTCACAGATCAGATTTTGCAGAAAAAGGACTTCACGACGTCAACAATGTGGTCAGCAAACGCTTCAGCGACTTTTTTAATGCGTATGTAAAGAGCATAAATAAAGCGTACAACCGCACAGGAGGTCTTTTAGATACGCCTTTCCGGCGCTTGAGGGTGGATCATCCGGCCTATTTTCAGCGCCTGATCCATTATATACATGCCAACCCGCAGAAACATGGGTTTGTGGAAGATTACCGCGACTATCCGTATTCCTCTTATTATAGCCATTTGTCAAATCAACCTACCCGGCTCGCCAGAGAGGCGGTACTGGGGTGGTTTGGCTCCGCGGGTGCGTACAGGGATTTTCATGCCGGAAGTCCGGATGAGTCGGGGATTGGGGGGGTGATTATTGAGGTGTAGGGGTGTTTTTATGTCTGACAGGTCTCCAAGACCTGTCAGACGTCCACCCAGACCTCCAACCTATACCCTCACCACCCGCCAGCCGCCGCCGGGCGGCAGATGAATCGCTCCGGTGACGGCATCCTGCGGGGCGCCGGTGACACTGGCGAGGGTAGTCGTTTCGCCTTCTATGCAGCGGAGGCCCAGAAAGGCGAAAATAATCGCTTCTTTATAGTCGGTCCAGGCGTCGGGGGCGGTGTCGTCGGGGGCGATGCCCAGGGGGGCGCATGCGCGGGCGATCTGCTCCATCAGGAAGTGGTGGTGCCGCCCGCCTCCGGTAACGAGGAGGGCTTCGTTGCGGGCGCCTGTGAGGCTGAGGCCTGCTGCAATCTGACGTGCGATGTGCAGCGTCACTGTGTGCAGCAGGTCCGCCAGCGGGGCGTCGAATCGCTCCAGTACTGGCATACATTGCTGCTCTACCCACTCCCAGCCGAGGCTTTTTGGGGGGAGCTGGGTATAAAAAGGCAGGTTATCGAGCGCAGCAAGAAGGCCGGGCACTGGCTGGCCACTGGCTGCCAGCGCTCCGCGATCGTCGTAGCCCAGCGGATCTGCGGGCAGGTGGCGGCGGTAGAGCGCATTGAGCACAATGTTGCAGGGGGCTACATCGAAGGCCGAGCCGCCGAAGCTGAGGTT
>RDXT01000537.1 GCA_004292985.1 Bacteroidota bacterium | reverse complement strand
ATCGGCCTTCATCATATCGTCGAGCTTGCGGCTGACTTTCAGGATTTCGCTGCGCACTTTGAAGCGCTCTGCCGATGGGATGTCCTCAAATTTGCTGACGGACTGAAGCTGCGTGGAGAGGAGGGCCACGTCGGGCTGAAGTTTGGCGATAGAAGCGCCTGATTCAGGGCTGAGTTTGGTGCTGTCGACGAGGGTAAGGGTATGCGTCACCTCCTGCAGGGCTTTGTAGCTGTCTGCGGGCTGAATGTGGGTGTCGAGGGCAAAATAGGCAGGCACGATACCGATCAGGATCAGCATCACGAGACCCACGCCTTTCTGTCCGTCATTGGAGCCGTGGAAAAAGCTTACGCCGGTACAGGTCAGCACCAGGATGGCACGGATCCAGAGGGGCGGCGGCTGGTTGGGTTCCGGCTCCTGGAAAATGGCTTTATTTTTAATCAGACTCCGCATAATGGCCATCAGCACGATTACGACTGAGAAACCGAAGAGCGGGGAAATCAGCAGGGACAACCCAATTTCACCGGCTTTGCTCCAGTTTACAGCCACTTCGTTTCCGCTGTCCGGGAGGAGCGAGTAGGTGATGCCCACGCCAAGGATCGCAGCGATCAGGGTGTGAGAGCTGGAGCAGGGAATGCCAAAATACCAGGTGAGGAGGTTCCAGGTAATGGCACTGAGCAGCAAGGCCAGCACCATCGCAATGGAGTGATATATGTTCTGGTCAATGAGCGTTTCTACAGGCAGCAGGTTTACGATGCCCATAGCCACCCCAATCCCTCCGGCGAATACGCCCAGGAAGTTGAAGAGGCCCGACCAGACGACGGCCACTCCCGGCTTGAGCGAGTGGGTGTAGATCACAGTTGCAACCGCATTGGCGGTGTCGTGGAAGCCGTTCACAAACTCAAAAGAGCAGGCAGCAACCAGACAGATGATCAGCAGGATGGTAAATCCGATTTCGAGTCCAAACATGGCGTATAGATAAAAGTAGGGTGCGCGGGGGTGAATGGCCTCTAAGTAAGGCATTCTGGATTAAGAGAATGTTAAGATGTAGCGGGCATGCCCCGGTGGTGCAGGGGAAGCCCGGTCAGGCGGGCAATCGCCTCCGCTCCGAGCCGTCCTTCTTCACTAAAGGTCCACACGAACAGCGCTTTCAGAGGGTGCTCCTTGCGGATGTCCTCTATGGCGCTTACGGTAAGCCGTTTCGCAATGCCTTTTCTCCGGTACTCTTCCAGCACCATCGCCGAGCAGAGGTACAGGGCTTCGTACGAAATGCCCGGCAGGGTGCTTTCGAAAAGCGCTTTTTCAGAAAGGGTCTGATCCAGAAATTGTTGCATCAGCTCCAGGGTCGTCGGGATCAGCAATATCCACGCGGCAGGCCCCTCCCCTTCATCATATTCAGATACTGTCGAAGGGTGCAGGCTGCGCAGGCGCTCTAATACATCCTGATCCACATCCAACTGCTCAGGGTCATCCTTGGTGGCAAAGATGTCATCTGCAAGCTGGAGCATTCGCTCAAAGTGTGTAGGCATAGGAGGGAATGTCAGGGCTTGTCATGTACGTTACAGCATCAAAACCTGCTGAACAAATATACTCTCTTTTGGCCGGAAGTCAACTACTCACAGCCCCATCAACCCCAGCGCTTCCTCCGCAGTGCCGACGGGCAACTGGCAAGTCTGGCCGCTGCATACATACACGGTATCGCGGCCCGTAAACCGCTCCTGTACGATAGGCAGACTGCCCGCCGATGCGCCCCCCGCAAAAAGGCGGTTGGGATAATAGTGCGCGGCAATCTCCCGGCGGAGGCCCAGGCAGCCCGGCCCGGTAATGACCACTTCGAAGTGGTGAAATACCTCAGGCAGAAGGCCCTGCGCCCAGAAAGCATGCCAGGCAGGCTGCTCCAGAATGGCTTCGCGCATCGTGCCGAGCATCCGGGCTGCGCGCTCACTCCAGTCGCTGCGGCCCAGCAGCAGGCCCAGGCTGTGCAGGTTGCGCGCCATTACGCTGTTGGAGGAAGGAATCACGTCGTCCTGCACTTCGGTTTTGCGGCGGATCAGGGTCTCGCCGAGGTCAGAGGTATAAAAAAACATGCCTGTTTCCTCATCGCTGAAGTGCGCCAGCACATAGTCTGTGTGCAGCACTGCCTGCTGCGCCCATGCCTCGTCGAATGTCAGTTGATACAGCGCCAGGCAGGCTTCGATCCAGAGGGCGTAGTCGTCGAGAAAGGCGGGAATGCTGCGTTTGCCTGCTTTAAAATTGCGCCAGAGGGCAGCGCCTTCGCAGAGCTGGTCGCGGACAAAGGCCGCAGTGCGCAGGGCCAGTTCCAGAAAACGAGGCTCGTTAAAGGCTTCATACGCATCGGCCAATCCTTTGATTGTCAATGCATTCCAGGAACAGAGAATTTTGTCGTCGAGGCCCGGACGGATGCGTGTTTCGCGGAGCCGAAAGAGTTTTTCGCGGCCTTCGGCCACTTGACGGCGGAACTCCGTTTCGTTCAGGCCCCAGCGTTGGGCAAATTCCGGCTCCGTTTCGAGCACAAACAGCACATTGGTATGCTCCCAGTTTCCCTGCGGCTGCACATTGTAGTAGTCGGCAAAACTGCGGGCATCTTCTCCCAGCGCCGCTTCGATCTCCGCATAGCTCCAGGTATAAAATTTCCCTTCGACCCCTTCGCTGTCCGCATCGAGAGAGGAGTAAAAGCCGCCTTCGGGAGAGGTCATTTCGCGCTCGAGCCATTCGACGGTCTGATACACCACCCGCTGGTACAGTTCCTGGGGATCCTGCTGCCAGGCTTCGGCATAAAGGCCCAGCAACTGCCCGTTGTCGTAGAGCATTTTTTCGAAATGGGGCACTTTCCAGTAGGGATCTACCGAATAGCGGGAAAAACCGCCGCCGAGATGGTCATAAATGCCGCCAAAGGCCATTTTCTCCATCGTGACCTGTGCCGCAGCGACCATATCTTCGTCCTGAAGCAGGTATCCGGCGCGCAGCAGGTAGCGGTTGTTGGCGGGCAGGGGAAACTTATTCGAATTGCTCTGCCGCCCGCCCCATTCGAAGTCCATCTGTTCGAGCCAGGTGCTGCGGATCTGAAACAGATCGTCAGCCGAAAAGTCGGCGACATTGCCGGGAGTAACCTTGTCCATCCGCTGGATGGCATCTGTCAGCTCGCCTGCATAGGCGATGGCGCGTTCCGGCTCGGTGCGGTACATTTCGGCAAGCTGCCGCAGGATATGGATCCAGTCGCTTTTCTTAAAATAGGTGCCGCCGTAGATCGGTCTTCCGTCGGGCAGGGCAAAGGCATTGAGGGGCCAGCCGCCGCGCCCGGTCATGAGCATCACGGCATCCATATAGACTTTGTCCACGTCAGGGCGTTCCTCGCGGTCCACCTTGATACAGACAAAATATTCATTCATCACGGCCGCAACTTCCTCATCCTCAAAGCATTCGTGCTCCATCACATGGCACCAGTGGCAGGCTGCATAGCCAATGCTGACCAGGATCAGCTTGTTTTCGCTGCGTGCCTGGGCAAGCGCTTCGGGATTCCAGGCCTGCCAGTGAACCGGATTTTGGGCGTGCTGGAGCAGGTAGGGGCTGCTTTCGTGAATGAGGAGATTGGGCATAACGAAGGGGATCAGACACTTACGCCATACTCGCGCAGGGCGTCATTCAAAGAGACTTTTTTATCGGTCGAAGGTTTGCGCTGTCCGATGATGAGGGCGCAGGGCACCTGGTAGGTTCCGGCAGGAAAGGCCTTGGGATATGTTCCCGGTATTACAACAGATCGTTCGGGTATATAGTTCTGATATTCTATGGGTTCCGGCCCTGACACATCTATGATCCGGGTCGAGGCAGTGAGCACCACTCCTGCGCCCAGCACCGCTTCTTTGCCCACGCGCACCCCTTCGACCACCACACAGCGGCTGCCGATAAAGGCATCGTCTTCCACGATCACGGGGGCCGCCTGCACAGGTTCGAGTACACCGCCGATGCCCACGCCGCCACTGAGGTGTACGTTTTTTCCGATCTGGGCACAGGAGCCTACGGTCGCCCAGGTATCCACCATGGTGCCGCTGCCCACATATGCGCCGATATTGACATAGGAGGGCATCATGATCACGCCGGGGGCGAGAAATGCACCGTAGCGGGCAGTAGCCGGAGGCACGACCCGCACGCCCTGGGCGGCATAGCCCGTTTTCAGCTCCATTTTGTCGTGATATTCGAAGGGAGGTACTTCGATCACCTCCATCTGGCGGATGGGAAAATAGAGGATCACCGCTTTTTTGACCCAGTCATTGACTTTCCAGCCATCGTCGGTAGGTTCGGCGCAGCGGAGCTGTCCTTTGTCCAGCCGTTCGATCACTTCGCTGATGGCCTGCCGGGTGGGTGCTTCCTGCAGGAGTTGGCGGTCCTGCCATGCCGCTTCGATGATGGAGATGAGTTCGGTCATATCATTCGCAAAATAGGTATGCGAAGATCACACGCAAATTTCATATCGTCATTCTATGCGGGAAAAAATATCTGACGGG
>RDXT01000536.1 GCA_004292985.1 Bacteroidota bacterium | reverse complement strand
TACTGCGCTGACTATCGAGCAGATCCGGCTCATCCGGCGTTTTACCCAGCACGTGCTGCTGATCTACGACGGCGACCCTGCGGGCATCAAAGCCGCGCTGCGGGGCATAGACCTCCTGGTCAAAGAAGGCATAGATACGCGGGTGCTCATTTTGCCCGACAACCACGACCCCGACTCCTACCTGCGGGCACATGGGCGGGCGGCCTTTCTGGAATGCATTGAAAAAGAGTCACTTAGCTTCCTCGATTTTAAAATACGGGTGCTGGGTGAAGGGAAAAAGACCAGCGATCCGCAGGCCCAGGCAGAGCTGTTGCGGGCGGTGGCAGAGACCCTGGCGGGGATGAACGACCGCATCCAGCGGGAGATGTATGTGAAGTATGCGGCGCAGCAGCTTTCTGTGCAGGAGGGGCTGATGGCCCTGGCCGTGACCGAGGCGCAGCAGGAACTGCGCAAGCTCGAAAACCAGGCCGCGCGGCGGGAAGCTACCCGCGAAACCCGCATGGACAGGGGCAGTGCGCCGGAAGGAGACCCTTCGCAGGAGGAGTTCCCCGTTGCGCCCCCCAAAGAGGCACCCGTGCGCGAGATGCGCAGCTTCGAGCAGCTCGAACTGGTGAAGCAGGAGGAAGAAATCCTGCGCGTGATGGTCTGCCACTACGACAAAGAGCTGCCGGGCGATGCCGAAGGTGAAAAAGTATGGCTCATGGACTACTTTTATGTGGAATTAGAGGGCCTTACCTTTGAAAATCAGGTCTATGAGCGGCTGAAGCAGGACCTTTTCGCCGAATTTGAGGCGCATCAGACCCTTCGCCTGCAACAATACCTGAACCACGAAGACATGGCCATCTGCCGCCTGGTAGCGAGCCTGCTGACCACGCCCGATACCAGTCCGCTCTGGAAAAAAATCCGGCCCGATCTGGACTATGACGGCGACCTGAAGCGGGTATTTGAGGGGGCTGTTTTTCATTACAAAAACCGCAAAGTGGAGCAGTTGCTGACCGAGTGCCGCCTCAAGCTCAAAGATGCGCAGGCCCAGGGCGATGAGGCCCTCGCAGATCAGTTGCTGCAATCGCACCTGCAACTGACGAATCTCCGCAAGTCTATTCACCAGAAGCTGAGTATTACGGGTGCGATCGGGGGCAGGGACGCGCAGCTTTAGGGTTTTGATGCTATTGCTCGTGAGTGGTCTCCGACCCGAACGGGCTTATTTCACGCAGAGAGGCAGAGTTTGGGAGACGCAGAGGGTTTTCTTTGTCAAAATCCCCGACCCGAAACGTGCTTTTTTTACCGCAGATGCAACAGGCATGCCTTCGGTAGGTCGCGAAGTTCGCAAAGGGCTTCGCCGACAAATCCCGTTAATCCTGTAAATCCTGTCTTCCATCTCCCGACCCGAAACGAGCTTTTTTATGGCCCGCCACATCCTCTGCACCTATGTGATAGGTGCTACGGTCACTTCGGCCAGGCAGACATGCCTCCCGCCAGGTTATAGACCTTATAACCCTGTGCGGCCATATATTTACAGGCCTGCGCACTCCGGCTGCCGCTGCGGCAATACACAAAATACGTTTTGTGCTTATCCAAAGCCGCGATCCGGGTGCCAAAAGTAGCCGACATCACATCCACATTCAATGCGCCCCGAATCTTGCCGGAAGCAAACTCGGAAGGAGTGCGCACATCGAGCAAAACAGCGCCGGACGTGGAAGAAAACTGCCGTTTAAATGCCTCGCCCCGGAGGTCATCGTAGTTTTTGGAGAAGAGGCTTTTCAGAAAAGTAAACATAGCAATACGTTAACAGACAATGGATTAGGTAAAATCAGAGCATGGTTTTGGGAGCAACATAGGCGCTGAGCGCGAAGAGACCCGTTTCCTTGAGCGCCGCGAAACCGCCCTCTATATTGATCAGGTTGTTGTAGCCCCGCGCGCGGAAGATCGAGGTAAAAATCATGGAGCGGTAGCCGCCTGCGCAATGCACATAGGTAGCCGGGCTGTGGCCCACCTGCGCCATATGCTGGTTGATGACGTCGAGGGGCAGGTTTTCGGCCCCGATGATATGCTCAGCGCCAAATTCGCTGGCTTTGCGCACATCGAGGATGCGAAGGGTGGGGTTTTCGGCATAGAGACGGGCAAGGTCTGCCGCAGAAACAGATTCGATCTGGTCGGTCTCCCGGCCCGCCTGTTTCCAGGCTTCAAAGCCGCCGCTGAGATAGCCAATGGCAAAATCATAGCCCACCCGCGCCAGACGGGTAACTACCTCCTGCACACGGCCTTCTTCTGCAATGACCAGAATCTGCTGCCGGATATCGGGGATCAGCGCACCTACCCAGGGAGCAAAGTTTCCATTCACGCCGATGTTCACGGAGCCGGGGATAAAGCCCTGCGCAAATACCTGCGGGTCGCGGGTATCGAGCAGCAGCGCACCACTTTCACTGGCCGCCGCTTCGAAGGCTGCCACATCCAGCGCCTGGCAGCCCCGCGCCATGACCGTATCTATGCTGTCGTAGCCTTCGCGGTTGAGGCGCGCATTTTGGGGAAAATAGCCGGGAGGAGGCATGAGACCATCGGTTACTGCGGCCACAAACTCGCTGCGGCTCATATCTGCCCGGAGGGCGTAGTTGGTCTTTTTCTGATGGCCAAGGGTGTCTTCGGTTTCGCTGGACATATTTTTGCCGCAGGCAGAACCCGCACCGTGGCCCGGGTACACGATCACCGCATCGGGTAGCGGCATCACCTTTGTGCGGAGCGAATCATAGAGATAGCCCGCCAGAACTTCGGTGGTGATCTCGCCTTTCTGGGCCAGATCGGGGCGGCCTACATCACCGATAAACAAGGTGTCGCCGGAGAAAATCGCATATTCTTTTCCCTGCTCATCGAAAAGTAAAAACGTAGCTGACTCCATCGTATGGCCGGGCGTGTGCAGCACGCGGATTTTCACTTTGCCGAGGGTCAGGTCCTCGTTGTCGCGGGCCACATAGGCATCAAACCCGGGGACAGCCGTGGGGCCATATACAATGGTAGCGCCTGTTTCCTGCGCCAGGTCGAGGTGCCCGGACACAAAATCGGCATGAAAATGCGTCTCCAGCACATATTTGATACGTGCACCATTCTGCCGGGCCTTTTCGATATAGGGCCCTACTTCGCGGAGGGGGTCCACAATGGCCGCTTCGCCCTCAGACTCGATATAGTACGCGCCATGGGCAAGGCAACCGGTATAGATTTGTTCGACTTTCATATTGTAAGGGGGTTAAGGAAAAGAGGGTTACAATATGTCGCAAAGGTAAAAGCCAGCCCAGCCTCCGTCAGTGACAGAGGTCACTCAGGGCAAGAATCTTTGGTAGTTCTTCGTTGTAAAGAGTGTAAGAAAAATATGGATGCCCCCCGGCTTTTCTTGCGCAGCTTCCGTACATTAGCCATCAAATATTCAATATGCGCAGACACTTGATTCTCATGGGTTTGCTTCTCGCAGCCAGTACCCTTTCCGGCCAGAAAACACAGCAGCCCCTTCCTTTTGCCCGCGAGCAGATCGTGAAGGAGAAATCTGTGCTGGTCCGGACCGACGAAGCGGAAGCGATGCGGGAAAGACAGTACAGCCTTGTTTTTCCCAATGTGAATAAAACCGACAGCTATGTGGATGCCAAAACCCTGGCCCGCATCGCCGAGCTGGAGCGCAGCATGGCCAGCGCTGATGAGCCGGAGGCCTACCTGCATGAGATGGACACCCTGCTGATGGGCTATATCCGGAGTTTTGGCATCCGGAATTTTAGTGAGAACAATGGCCTTTTGTGGAAAGCCGGCCGCGTAAAGCAACTGCTGGGCGACACGGTGCGGGCCGTTTACCTCTATGAAATGGCGCACAACCACGACTTTGACGAAAATCAATACTGGCTGAGCTACGATACCCTCACCGCTCCGACCCGCAGCGACTGGGTGCCGATCGAAAAATATTACCAGATGCTGGAGGTTCGGCAGAAAATTGACCCGCTGATCCCGCCCCGCAAGGTGCTTCAGCCGATGGGCCAGCGCATCAACTCCGACGATGCCGATTATGCCCCCTTCACCCACCCCAGCGACAGTATCCTCATTTTTACTTCCCGCCGCGACACCAGTGGCATCAAAATGAGCGAGTTTATAGACCCTTTTTCTACCCAGAACGAGGACATCTATTATAGCGAAGTGGATTTTATTACAGGCGAATGGACCTACGCCCGCCGCCTCTCCGACACCATCAACAGCAGCAGCAATGAAGGCTCAGCCTGTCTCGCACCCGATGGCAAAACGCTCTTTTTCACCCGCTGCAACAACAAAGGCTATGGCGACTGCGACATTTACCAGGCAACCTACGATCCTGCCACCGGAAGATGGGGCGAGGTTCAGAACCTGGGCAAAGGGGTAAATTCCTATGCCTGGGACTCCCAGCCCAATATCGCCGCCGATGGCAAAACCCTCTTTTTTATCTCCAACCGCCGGGGCGGATTCGGGGGAACCGACATTTACGTAACCACCCTCTCCGAAAGCGGTGCCTGGACACC
>RDXT01000535.1 GCA_004292985.1 Bacteroidota bacterium | reverse complement strand
ACTCCGCCAACAGCACCTGCCAGGCTTTGTCAATCTCGCCGTTGGCGATGCAGATTTTGGCGTAGCGGTGCAGATGCGGCCCACGCTCCTGGGCATTGCCTGCGAGGGCATTCATCACCTCGGGGTCTGTGCGGATATCGTCGCTGCCCTCCGGCAGCCGGGTAACCGCAGCCAGCCGGGCCAGGTCATTGCCACTCAATATCTCACTGAGGCGGATATGGGCAGGCAGGCGGTCCACACCGATGCCGATTTTGTCCACCTCCTGCACAATGGGAAATACATTCGGACCACTGGCCCTGCAATAGTAGGCGCGGCCCATACGGGCCATCAGGTCAGCCTTTTGCGGATCAATGCGGCCCTGCGCGTCGAGTATCTGATCGCTGACATGCATCCACACAATCTCGCAGATAATCAGGTGCCCCGCCCCACCCTGGTCGCCCAGGGGCAGGATTTCGCGCAGCACACACTCCATCTGCACCGGAGACTCTTTTACCCGGAAAGGCCTCACCCGCACCGAAGGCAGGGGCGTAAGTCCGGCCTTTTCAAACTCGCTCACCTCCGGCGGATACTCCACACTGGCCAGCGCCATCTGATAGACCATGTCGTAATTGACCATATTAATCACCACTTCGCCTGTCTCCTGAACATTGGCGAGGGTATCCTTGGTCGTGTTGTTTTTTACCCGGCGGTTGGAGGAAAACACGAGGATCGGAGGGTGGCTGCTGAAGGCATTAAAAAAGCTGTACGGAGCCACATTGGGCACACCCGCTGCCGACAGGGTGCTGACAAAGGCAATCGGACGGGGGGCCACGGCTCCCAGGAGATACTGGTGAAGCTCGGAGGTGGCTATGGCAGAAGGGTCTATCTCGGGCATGGAAGGGGACCGTTAAGAAGTGTGTAAAAGTAAGGTAAAGATGGTATTATTTCACGCAGGGACGGGGAGGGGCGGAGACGCAAAGAAGAACTTTACCCTCTGCGTCTTTGCTCCTTTGCACCTCTGCGTGAAATCCCAAGCAACCCTCTGCGTGAAACCCCAAACGAAACACCCTACTTCTTAGTCCCCCAGCCCAGCGCAGTCATCAGCATAAGAAGCGTGAGCACAAAAGCCAGCGCGACGCGCAGTCCGAAGGCATCGCTGAGCATACCGATGATGGCAGGGCCGAACAGAAAACCCGCGTACCCGATGGTCGTGACCATGCCGATCCCTACGCCGGGAGAAAGTCCGGGAGAATTACCGGCCTTCGAGTAGGCAATGGGCACTACGGTCGCCAGGCCGAGGCCGACCATAAAAAAACCGCCAATGGCTGTGAGGGGCATCGGCCAGACCAGCGCCGCAAGAAGCCCCGCAGTAGCAGCCAGGCCCCCGCCGACCAGCAGCCAGCGGTCGCCCAGGCGCAGACGTGCCACGTCGCCAAAGATACGGCCGATCATCATCGCAGCCGAAAAGGCCGAAAGCCCCAGCGGCGCCAGCGCTTCGGGGGCAACCACCACCTCCACCATGTACTTGGTAGTCCAGTCGGCCATCGAGCCTTCGCCCAGCATCGAGCAGAAGGCAATCAGGCCTGTGCCCAGCAGGGCCAGACTGGGCAGGCGAAAACCGCCGCCGCCGGAGGACTCACCCGAAGGCGCATCCTTGATCAGCATCGGAATACCGGCCAGCACCATCACCAGACTTATCAAGCCAATGCTGGTAAAATGTACCCACAAGGGAGATTCCAGGCGGGTAAACCAGGCCCCGCTGAGCGATCCAAGCACCATTCCGCCGCTGAAAATCGCATGAAATGAAGACATAATCGGCTTCCCGAAACGCTGCTCCACCACCACCGCCTGGGCATTCATGGCTACATCGAGGATGCCTGTGCAGACCCCCACGATAAAAAAAACGACCATCAACTGCCACCAGGCAGGCACCAGAGCGATAAAAGGCACCCCTGCCATAAATAAAAGAGCCGAAGCTGCGGTGGTCTGCCTCGAACCAAAGCGCACAATCACCCATCCGGCAAAAGGCATCGCAATCAAAGCCCCCACACTCATGGCCAGCAGCACAAAGCCCAGCAGGCGGTCGTCCAGTGCAAACTGATGCTGAATCTGGGGAATACGGGACGCCCAGTTGGCATATACAAACCCATTGGCCAAAAACATCAGCGAAACGGCCACGCGGTTGCGAACTCTGTTCATACATCGGGGGATAAAGGATCAAGGGACGAAGAAAAGACTTGATACGTTGGGAAACAATAGCCTTCTTTGGGTATGGAAAAACGTTTTACTATTCTTTTCGCAGCGCTTTTGCTGTGTGTCGTTTGTTTTGCCCAACCTAAGGAAGAAAAGGCTGTCCGAAAGTCTTTTGAGCAGTACAAAAAGGCCTTGCTCGATGAAAACGGGGCAAAAGCTGCGCTTTGGGTTGACCGGCAGACGATCGGGTACTACCAGCAGGTTCTTTTATGGGTAAAAGAGGCGGATTCGGCGCAGACCGATGCCCTGCCCCTGCTCGACAAGCTGATGGTTTTTTCGGTACGGCACCGGACTCCGCACGAAGACATTCTGAGCTTCGATGCCAAAGCGCTCTTTGCCTATGCAGTCGAAAAAGGAATGGTGGGCAAAGGCAGCGTCGCGGGAAACAGCCTCGGAACCCTACGCATACAAAATGATCAGGCAGAGGGACAGCTCATTTCGCAGGGAAATCCCACCTCGTTTTATTTCACCTTCCATAAAGAAGAAGGACGCTGGAAACTCAATCTGACCCGCATTTTCCCGCTGGCAGAACCGGCTCTGCGGCAAAGCGTAACAGACAGCGAGATGGAAGAAAACGCATACTTTTTTTACATACTCGAACTGCTGACGGGCGAAAAACCCGGTCCTGACATCTGGCAGCCGGTGAAATAGCAAAGGAAATGCATATTTCGTTGCCTCTGTGGGGAGCTTTATGTATGTTTAATCTCTCATTCCCAGATTAATCTTTTCTTATGAAACGCCTGTTGCTCCCACTGTTCTGCGCTTTTCTTTCGCTCTCCGCCCGTCCGGAGCCTCCTACAGACCCTACGCTTCAGCCTAAACTGATCGTAGGCGTGGTGATAGACCAGATGCGCGAGGACTACCTGTATCGGTTTTATGAGCATTACTCAGAGGGCGGTTTCCGGCGGCTGATGCGTCAGGGAATGAATTTTACCTACGCCCATTACAATTACACCCCCACCTATACCGGGCCGGGTCACTCCAGCATTTACACAGGCACAACCCCCTATTATCATGGCATTATCTCCAATGACTGGTACGATAAGGAACTGAAAAAGCCTGTGTATTGCGCCGGCGACACCTGGTTTAAGACCGTGGGTGCCGAAAACGAAAGCGGCCAGATGTCGCCCCGGAGGCTGCTTGCCTCTACCCTCAGCGACGAGCTGCGCATGTCCAACAATGGCCTTTCCCGCGTATTTGCGGCTTCGCTCAAGGACCGTGGTTCCATCCTGCCCGGCGGCCACATGGCCAATGCCGCCTACTGGTACGATGGCAAGTCGGGTAATTTTGTTACTTCTACCTATTATCTCGAAAAACTGCCGGGCTGGGTAAATAAATTTAACCGCCGCCTGCTCCCCGAAGCGCTGATGGCCTCCGACTGGAACCTGAAGCTGCCTCTGGGCGCGTATAAAACCTCTCAACCCGACGACGGCCCCGGCGAGTCTGATCCCTTCGGCGAAGGCAAAACCACCTTCCCACACCTCCTGGCCCAGCTTTCGGTCAGCGACAAATGGGAGGCCATCCGCAGCACCCCCTTCGGCAACCAGCTTCTGACCGATTTTGCCATAAGCCTCCTTCAGGAAGAATCCCTGGGCAAAGGCAACTACACCGATATGCTGGCCATCTCCTACTCTTCCACCGACTACGTCGGCCACGCCTATGGCCCCAATTCGATGGAGATCATGGATACCTATATCCGCATGGACCTCGAAATTGAGCGCCTGCTCAAAGCTTTGGATGAGGCGGTGGGCACTGGCAACTATGTCCTGTTCCTGACCGCCGATCACGGGGTAAAACCCAATGCCGACTACCTGAATATCAACAAGATGCCGGTGGGAACGCTTTCTTCCCGCGCTATCCAGGACACACTGCGGGCCTTTTGCAAAGAGCGCTACCAGACGCCGGGCCTGATCGAAGTGGTGTATGACAATCAGGTGTATTACAACCAGCGGGCCATTGACAGCCTCCGGCTCGACCTCAGCGAGTTCAACAACCACATCAGCCGCTGCATACGCAACAAGTTCCCGACCATTGGTCCGATTTTCACGCAGGAAGGCTTTCAGGGGCAGACAGCGGCCCGCAATATGCAGAGCTACGCCCTCAATGGCACACACCCCTACCGCTCAGGGGACCTCTCTTTTGAGTTGACAATGAACCATTTAGGTGGCGGCTATTCGAAGGGAACCACCCACGGTGCTTCTTACGACTACGACTCGCATGTGCCTCTGCTGTTTTATGGATGGCACGTCCCGCCCGGCGAATCGAATGAGGAGGTGTATATCGAGGACATT
>RDXT01000994.1 GCA_004292985.1 Bacteroidota bacterium | reverse complement strand
GGGTGGCGCTCGCTGTAGCAGGGAGTCAGGCCCACGGCCTCAAACTCGGAGACCTCTGCCGGATAGCGGGCGCTGGTCTGGTGCGCCTGCACGTAGAGGGCCTCCGTCACATGGTTGAGGGTGAAAAAGCCCGTTTCGAGCAGGTTTTGAAGGGTATGGCGGGGTGTCACCGCCGGACGGATGAGCAGGCCCATCAGGGGCGGATCTGCGCCGACGTGCATGGCGGAGTTCATGATCGCGAGGTTGGTCTGGCCCGTGGCGCTTACGGTGCCCGCCAGATTGAGGCTTTTGAAGCCGCTCAGGCCATTGACGAAGTTGCGGCGAAACTCGCGCTCCATCGCAGCGATTTCGTCTCCGGAAATGAGGTCGAAGGAATGCATAAACTCAGCCAGGATAAGTGTGTAAAACTGCCTGGCTGAGATTATGTTTATGGGGTAAAGATGCTTACTTGCATCTGTAAATGATCCACCCACATGACACAGGAAGAAGCACAGTCCCTGATCCGCTCCGGCATCGCGCCGGGGGCTGAGGTATGGGCCGATCTGGGGGCGGGCACGGGCGTGTTTACGCTGGCGCTTCAGGAGTTGCTGCCACGGGGCCGTGTGTATGCTTTAGACAAAAGTCCGCACATGCTCTGGCGGCTGCCGCGCCGGGAGGGGGTGGAACTGGTGGTTACGGAGGGCGATTTTACGCGGCCTTTTGAGCTGCCGGAGCCATTGGACGGCATCCTGATGGCCAATGCGCTGCATTATGCGCCCGACCCCTTAGATGCGATGGGCTTTATTTTGCCGCACCTGAAAAAAGGGGGGCTTTTTATCCTGATCGAGTATGATACCGACCGCCCAAACCCGCCCTGGGTGCCCTATCCTGTTTCGCTGAAGCGCTTCCGGGCACTGGCGGAGGCGCTGGGCTTGTCAGCGCCGGAGTTGCTGGGACGCAGGGCCTCTGTGTATGGATCGGAGGAGATATATGGGGTGGTTTGTAAAAGTGGGTTGGGAGAACTATCTTAGTCATACAAAATGAACGCTAACAAACATGGTTGCAAACGATCGCATATACCAATCTATTCTTCGGAAGCTCAGTACGATTCCGG
>RDXT01000534.1 GCA_004292985.1 Bacteroidota bacterium | reverse complement strand
TTACCCGCGCCTTTTACGAGAAACACGGCAGCAAAACCCTCATTATCGGACGCTTTCTGCCCATGATCCGCACCTTTTCTCCGATCCTGGCAGGTGTAATCCGGGTCAACTTCCGCACATTTATGATTGTGAATGTGGTGGGGGCGGTTTTGTGGATTGTATCCCTCTGTTGCGCCGGATACTTTCTGGGAGACCGCTTTCCTTTTGTCGAAGAAAATATCGGTTACATCATCATCGGATTTATCCTGGTTACTACGCTGGTGGTGATGCGGTCTTTTATCCAGACCCGCCGGGAGCGTAGAAACAGGCTGAACGAAGCCAAAAAATCTGAAGATTCTGCTGCATAACCCCCGCTTTTTCGTAAAATCGCGCCATGTCTGACTCTCCGAAACGTACCAAGCCGGATTTCGACAAATCTGGTGGGCTGATTCCGGCCATTATTCAGGACGCTGCTACGCGGCAGGTGCTGATGCTGGGCTATATGAATGAAAAAGCCTATAAAAAGACCCGCAAAGAGGGCAAAGTAACTTTTTACAGCCGCAGCAAAGAGCGCCTCTGGACCAAGGGCGAAACTTCGGGCCATTTTCTCGATGTCGTTGAAATGAAGCTCGACTGCGACCGCGATACGCTTCTGGTTCGGGTGCGCCCCTTGGGTCCGGTCTGCCATACGGGGGCCGATACCTGTTTTGATGAGGATAACCTCCGGGAAGACCATTCATTTATCCGCGAACTGGAGGCCATTATCCACGACCGGCGCGTAAATCCCTCGGAAGATTCCTATACCAGCAAAATGTTCCGCCAGGGGATCAATAAAATTGCGAAAAAGTTTGGCGAAGAGGCCGTAGAAGTGGTAATCGAAGCCAAAGATGACAACCGCGACCTCTTTTTGAATGAGTGCGCGGACCTTTTCTACAATTTTATGGTCTTGCTGGAGGTCAAAGATGCCAAACTGGCCGATGTGGTCGGGGTATTGGAAGGCAGAAATAAAAAATAGGCCTTACGCAGAAGGTAAAGCCTCTTTCAACGCTGCTTTAGTCACCCACGAGGCGATCCAGTCGCCAACTTCGCTGGTCGTGGAGCTACCTTTGAGGTCCTCAGTCACAATTCCCGCTTCGATCGAGGCATCTACCGCTGCGCGGATCGCTGCTGCTTCTTCCACCATTCCAAACTCGCCTTCGAGCATCATGGCTGCGGAGAGGATCGTTGCGACCGGATTGGCGCGGTTTTGCCCGGCAGCCTGCGGATACGAACCGTGAATCGGCTCATAGACAGAGGTTTTCTCGCCGATCGAAGCCGAAGGCAGCGTACCCAGCGATCCGGTGATCACCGAGGCCTCGTCGCTGAGGATATCTCCAAACATATTTTCGGTCAGCACCACGTCAAAATAGCGCGGATCGCGGATCAGTTGCATGGCGGCATTGTCCACAAACATGCAGTCGAACTCGATGTCGGGAAACTGGGCGGCATATTCGGTGACGACTTCGCGCCAGAGACGGGAGGTCGCCAGCACATTGGCCTTGTCCACGAGGGTAACTTTTTTGCGGCGGCGGCTGGCATATTCGAAGGCCGTGCGGGTAATTTTCAGGATCTCCTCGCGGGTATATACACAGGTGTCGAAGGCTTTGTCGCCTTTTTCGTTGCGTCCGCGCGGCTCGCCGAAGTAGATACCGCCGATCAGTTCGCGCAGAATGACCATATCCACACCCGTAACGATCTCCCGTTTGAGCGGCGAGGCATCGGCGAGGCTGTCCCAGGCTTTGACCGGGCGGATATTGGCGTAGAGGCCCAGGGCTTTGCGCATGGCCAGCAGCCCCTGCTCCGGCCTGACTTTGGCCGAGGGGTCGTTGTCGTATTTGGGGTGCCCTATGGCTCCGAAAAGCACCGCATCGGCACTGAGGCAGTTGTCGAGGGTTTCCTGGGGGAGCGGGCTTCCGGTGGCGTCTATGGCCGCTGCTCCGACAAGGGAACTGCGGAAGGTAAAGCTGTGACCGGCCTGTGTGGCCACTGCCTGAAGCACTTTCACCGCTTCTGCGATCACTTCAGGCCCAATCCCGTCGCCGGGCAGGAGTGCAAGGGTCTTATGCATGGGAAAAGGTATAAGGCAGACGCGACTCCCACTGTTCGATTTCAGCGGTTTTGCTCAGCAGATAATCTATGTCGTCGTAGCCGTTGAGAAGGCAGGTTTTTTTGTAAGCGCCGATTTCAAAAGACTCTCCCTCAGCCTCGTCGGCAAAGCGGATCTGCTGCGAAGGAAGGTCCACCAGCAGTTCGGCAGTGGGTTCTGCCTTTACCCGGTCGAGGATATGCCGCAGATAGCTGTCGGAAACCTGCACGGGCAGCAGAAAATTGTTGAGGGCGTTGGCTTTGAAAATGTCGGCAAAAAAGCTCGAAACTACCACGCGGAATCCAAAATCGTAGATCGCCCAGGCAGCATGTTCCCGGCTGGAGCCGCAGCCAAAATTTTTACCCGCTACCAAAATGTCTCCTTTGTATGTCGGATCATTCAGCACAAAATCCGGACGCGGCTGCTCGCCTTCGAGGTAACGCCAGTCGCGGAAAAGGTTGTCGCCAAAGCCCTCGCGGCTGGTCGCCTTGAGAAAACGGGCGGGAATGATCTGGTCTGTGTCAACGTGCTCCATGTCGAGCGGGACACAGCGGGACTTCAATGTGGTGAAAGTTGGCATGGGATAAACATTCGCTCAGTGGGCGAATATACACCTCAATCTGCAAATAACCATATCTGCCCTCAAAAGCGGTAGTCACGGTTTTTCACTTCAAAGCCGGTCGGAATCATAAATTGTTCCTTTTTCAGGGGCCTTGGCGTGATTTTGGTCACGGTATTGGTCGAAACAAGGCCCGTTCGCCGGATAATGGTCTTCAAGGGGATACGACCCTCCAGACCGGGCACAAGAAAGCTGGCTTTGGTATTGGGTTTGGCAGGGAAGAGGGATACATTTACCCGATATGCGTCATTTACATAGTACAAAAAGACGGCATCTGCGGTTTTCATCTGATATTCCTGGCAAACAACACCTGCTACCTCTGCCGTTTTGCCCGTTGCGACAGCCCTTGCCTCTGTTTTTTCTTTGTTCAGGTCGGCATAGATCGAATAACGGTAGGCTTTTGCCTCGCTGGGATTGAAGGTGTATTCGTAGTTCGAGTCTGAAAGAAATACGAAGGTTTTGGGGTAGCGGCCCCCCATCAGCTGCACGATATAGTCGCCTCCTTTGAGGTGCATCGTCATCTGGGTATTAGGCTCATTGACTTTAAGTGCTTCAGCCTCAGCGCCTTCAAGCTCTACGCTGAACTGAAGGGTGCCTTCGAAATAGGAGGTCTGCGCATGGAGGGCGGGCATGTGCCAGAGAACAGCCGCTGTAAGGAGGGGGATCCAGAAGTTTTTCATATGTCTATAATGCCCGAAAGCTATAAAAGATACGTTTGCGCCCGGCTTATATTATACCATATCGCTGTACGACCCCCGCAGCAGGTCCTCAGGCCGGATGCCAAAAAGCGCAATAAAACGGTCGCAATCCGCCCTGAGCTGCTCTTCGCCGATGCTTCCATCGGAGTCAATCGCCTCAATTTCAACGAACTGACCCAGACCCTCCAGCGTATCGAGGTGAAATTTGATATGTCCGATAAAGTAAATTTCGCGTGTTTTTTTCACTTCTTTCCATACCCCCAATGCCGCGCCGAGGGTCTCTCTCAAATGGGTTTCGGCGGGAAGCACGCTCAGAAACACCTCAGAACTTTTGGGGCCTTCCTGGTCCTGGCGGCGGTAAAAAATAAGGCTGTTTTCGATGTTTCCGCTCCGCAGTTTCAAGCGGCCTTTTTCGCAGGGGAAATAGGTATCTGCCTGTGTATCAACGCCTTTGAACCAGGCATTTTCCTGCTTCAGAATCTCCCGGATTTCCGCGTGGCGATGGGTGCGGGCTTTGATTTCGATGTTAAGATGCATAGACAGGGTTCAGGGAACAGGGAACAGTTTTCAGGGTTCAAAATCGCGGTCGCTGAGCTTGTCGAAGCGCCGCAAAACAATTTTTTGGGAAAAGTTTTCAGGGGAGAGAAGAGGGGGCAGGGATATAATTCCATGCCCCCTCCGCACAGATTACAGCTCTAATGGCACTTCGACCAGCACAGTGTCCCAGCCGAGGACCATCACGCCGCCTGCTTTGTTTTCGCGGAAGGTAATGGTGAATGCCTCGATGGGCTTGGTGGATTTGCCTGCGGGTACCGAAACGCGCAGCACGTCTTTTTTCTCGTCATAGCCATAGGCACCCCACTGGTCCAGTTCTGTATTGAGAATCAGGGTCCACTGGGTTTCGCCGGGGATAGAGAACAGAGAATAGGTGCCCGCTTTCACTTCTTTGTCGGCCAGCTTCACATCCTGGTAAAACTTGATTTCGGTGCATTCGTTGGCTCCGGTACGCCATACTTTGCCGTAGCTGACCAGTTTGCCGAAGACCACACGGTCATTGCGCAGGGGGCGGCTGTACACCACTTTGGCGAGGGGCTTGTCGTCCTTGCGC
>RDXT01000993.1 GCA_004292985.1 Bacteroidota bacterium | reverse complement strand
GGAGGTTTGCCCTTTATAGCTCGTACCCTGCGGCAGCGCGTACACAAAGGTCTGCGGATTGATCGGCCCACTCCGCTGATAAATGCTGAATCCTGCTTTCAAATGGTTGCGGAAGAGGATCACGCCGCCCTGCACTCCCAGGGCACGGCCTACATAGTTTTCCTGAAACATGGCGCTAAACTCAGGTGCTACAAACCAGCCGGTACCGGTTTTTACAGAAGATTGCGCGAAGGAACTCAGAGAGAGGATGAGCGAGGCGAGAAGAAATATGAGTT
This sequence comes from Bacteroidota bacterium, assembly GCA_004292985.1. Classification (GTDB taxonomy): domain Bacteria; phylum Bacteroidota; class Bacteroidia; order J057; family J057; genus RDXT01. The sequence goes on along the minus strand of RDXT01000993.1, from coordinate 821 downwards.
TTTTCATATGGGTAAAAGGGATAAGGGAAATAGAGGGAATAGGGGAAATAAGGGGGATAAGGGGATTAAAATTCGAGGGAAGCGTTTTTCAGATCGCCACCCAGGGCAAAGCGAAATCCGATTTCCGTAGCCCAGAAATACTTTTCGGCATCTCCGTCCGCTCCATAGGCGCCGCCAAACGGAACGCGGGCAAAAAGCAGCGCACGTGTTCCCACGCGATAAGACAGGCCTGTCTGGATCAGGGTAAGTTCATTTTCAAACAGGCGCTCCGGGCGGATTTCATACACCATCGGCACCGAAAATCCGGAGTGGAAGCTCAGGCGCTCCGTCAGCCCGATGCGAGTCATGATGCCGGGTTCAAGCGATACGGCAGTCGAAGTGGAAGAGGCCAGCGGGCCTTGCTCGCCAGACTTTGTCAGGCGGCGGTAGCCGGGGCTGAGAAAAAAGTTTGCCTCGAAGGTCTCGCTTTCATAAAATTTCACTGAAACGGGGATGCGCAGGCTCAGGACCTGTCCGTCTGTAAAGGGCTTCGCTCCGATAAAGCGGTAGCGGGCGCTTCCGGTCTGCACTTCCAGTCCCAGGCGCACGCGGGGGCTGAGCTGGCTCCGCAGGGCAATCCGGGCGTAGGCATCGTCTGAGCGCGAGCGGCCTGCGCTCACATCTATGAGCAGCGACTGCGCGGAGGTGGAGAGGGCTGCTGAGAGCAGCAGGAGAAAGGCGGCAAGTTTGTACGTATTCATATGCAAAGCATTAAGGTGATGGGACAAAGTTGCAGCCCCGGAGGTCCCTCATGCCTTGACTTGGGTTAAGAAAAATCGGCA
>RDXT01000992.1 GCA_004292985.1 Bacteroidota bacterium | reverse complement strand
ATCAACTGCCACCTGCGCCCCTTCGATCTGTCCCACGAACAATACAACATCCTCCGAATCCTCAAAGGATCTCACCCCAAGCCCCTCAGTGTGCTGGAAATCAAGGAGCGGATGATCTCACGCATGTCCAATGTATCGCGGCTGGTCGAAAAACTCCGCCTCAAAGGAATGGCTGACCGCGCCGAATGCACCCGCGACCGCAGGCTTGTCTGGGTTTCTCTGACCGGAAAAGGCCTTCAGACAGTGGAAGAAGTGGGTCGTACCCTGTCTGAAAACGAATTTCCCTTTTCACTTACGGAAGAAGAAGCCGCGCAACTGGTGCAACTGCTGGATAAGCTCCGGGAATGATATTTTTGCCCGATTAAGTGTATAGACACTTAGTCATATAACATTTACCTACTCAACACTTTTAACCTCCATCTGTATGAACGCAAAAACAACACGCATCATTGGCTGGGTTCTGGCCATTCTGCCGTCGCTGCTGATGATCTTCTCGGCATTTGGCAAGTTTACCGCCGCCAGCAATCCGGAAATGGTCGAAGCCTTCACCAAGGCCGGATTTTATGAAGTGCGCATCCCACTGGCGCTGTTTTCGCTGGCGATTGCAGCCCTGTTTCTCTATCCGCGTACCTCGGCGGTCGGCTTCGTGCTGATGAGCAGCTACTTTGCAGGGATTGCCGCTACGGAACTGACCCACGGCATGCCGATGACCGTCGGTCCGATCGGGCTGGTGCTGATCTGGATTTCTGCCTACCTGCGCACACCTGAGGTGTTCAGCCGCCTGCTGGGCAAAACCGTCTGAACCTACATCACTTCTGAAAAACGGCTTCCTTACGGGAGTCGTTTTTTTTGTTACTTGCCTTCTGAAATGAACCCCCACATCCTGTTTTCATGGCCTCTTTGGATGTAAAAGAAGCATTAGGCCTGCTGCCTCCGGCCGGAGCGGCCTTGCTGGAACTCTACCTGCGCACAGGTATGGGAGACGAGGCACAGGCCTGCGCTGTGTTTTGGGACCTGCAAAAGGCAGGCACAGCGGGGGAGGGGCAGGTGAGCGACCCGGCAGAGCAGCTCCGTATTTTTCGCTACCTGGCGGGCAC
>RDXT01000991.1 GCA_004292985.1 Bacteroidota bacterium | reverse complement strand
GGCAGGAGGGATTTCCAAATACGACCGGGATGAATACCTGTTTACCATTGCCAAAGCGACCGCTACGGGGTTTTACTGGAGGCAGCCCTATCTGTGGTTCTGGCTGATTTTTGGCGTGGGCGCATTGGGGGCACTGATGTATATTTTTCCCGCTTTTTTTGATGGAATGCCGGGGATCAAACACAATGGTATCTACTTTTCCTCCGCTACCGACCGGGGTATTGTCGGCATATTAGCGGGGGTTTTTCTGATCGGATTTTATATTCTGCTTTACTTTTATCACTGGCTCATTGCGGAATGGATTACGCTGGTGGACCCTGTCGCGCAACTGCTCCGGCATGAACCCGCCAGCAAATGGTTTATGTACGGCTTCCTCTACACCCTCGTCATTGTGGTGATGGGCATCCGGATGTTTGCCAAATACCGCCACAGCAATTACCAGATGCTGCGCACCAGTTCGGTCATGTTTTTTCAGATCTGCTTCGCTTTTTTGATGCCGCAGGTGCTTTACCTGTTGCATTTACCCGAAGACGACCTCAAAAACATCTGGCCGCTTAATTATTACTTTTTCTTCGACTGGAACATTGAAAAACATATCAGTTCAGGCTCCTTCGGCATTTTTATGATGGTCTGGGGCATTTTGCTGGCTTCCGTCGGTGTGCCTTTGCTGACCTATTTTTTCGGCAAACGCTGGTACTGCTCCTGGGTCTGCGGCTGCGGCGGACTGGCAGAGACCCTGGGCGACCCTTACCGGCAGCTCAGCGACAAATCCGTAACCTCCTGGAAAATAGAGCGTTACCTCATTCATGGTGTCCTCGCATTTGCTGTAATAATGACCGGAATGACACTCTATACCTATTTCAGCGGGCAGTCAAATGTGCTGGGGCTTAATACTTTCGATGTGCGAACATGGTATGGCTTCGGGATCAGCTCGATATTTTCAGGTGTGGTAGGGACAGGCTTTTACCCGCTGATGGGGGGCCGGGTCTGGTGTCGGTTTGGCTGCCCGCTGGCGGCGTATCTGGGTCTGGTGCAGCGCTTTCAGTCGCGCTTTCGCATCACCACCAACGGCGGTCAGTGTATTTCCTGCGGCAACT
>RDXT01000990.1 GCA_004292985.1 Bacteroidota bacterium | reverse complement strand
CATACTTTGCCGTAGCTGACCAGTTTGCCGAAGACCACACGGTCATTGCGCAGGGGGCGGCTGTACACCACTTTGGCGAGGGGCTTGTCGTCCTTGCGCAGGTAAGCGATGTCGGCAGGGCTTTTGTCGATTTCGGGCAGTTCCTGGCCAATGATGCGGGAGCAGCTCAGCAGCAGAGCCGCGAGAACAGTGACGAGGGTAATGAGTCGGAGCTTCATTTTGTAAGGTGTTGGGTAAATGAGTACAGCTTTGAAAACGGAAGAACAGGGCAGAAAGTTGCAGAAAAATCAGTTCTCCTTCACGACCTTAAACACCTGCATCCGCCCTTCATTGACCACTTTAAAGACGTAGATACCAGCCTGCAAGCCACGCATGTCATAGCTGAAGGTTTCACCCTGTACGGTGATCCGGTTCAGCAGTGCCCCGTTCAGGCTATGCACTTCCACCTCGTTTTTGCCCTGGGGCAGTTCCATATTCAGGGTATGTGTAACCGGGTTAGGGTAGTATGTTACCTGCATTCCGGACCCGGCATCAGGCAGGCTGGTGGCCTTGCAGCTTCCTACCTCATAACTGTTTTTGTTGGCAGAGGTGTTTTTTTCGCCTTGTCCTGGGTAGGAGTAGGTGTAATAAAAGTAGATCCGGGTGCCCTCGCTGGCCGTAATGGGGTAGGGGACATTGGGCGTAACGGGGTAGCCGGGCAGGCTGTTGGCATTGGTACCGTAATACAAAATACAGGTGGGGCTGCCCACGCCCAGAGCTGAGGGGATAAAGGTGAGGGTCGGATTGTTATCGGCATCGGAAAAGACATAGTCAAAGTCGCCGTTAAAGGCGCTGCCCCTGCATGAGGGCGCCGGAACAATCGTTACCCGCACAGGCTGTGAAAGGGTGCTGCTGCTATCATCGTCATAGGCGAGGGCAGTGAGGGTGTAGTTGTCTATGGCCGGAGTCCAGTTTACGCCGTAGGGAGCCAGGGTATCCGAGCCGATCAGCACCCCATTGGCATAAAACTCAACCCGCTCCACCGATCCGATCAGGTCGGAGGCCGCAGCCGTGACCTGAATCTGCTTGTCTTCCAGAAACTCGGACAGGTCCGTGGG
>RDXT01000533.1 GCA_004292985.1 Bacteroidota bacterium | reverse complement strand
CCACGTACCAGGGGTGCACGATCGAGGCCATCGCCAGATAGACCATCCACACCCAGAGCATGCGGGGCAGCCAGTTGGCAACTGTGGGCCTGCGCTCTGCCAGCGCGAGGAGCAGAATGCCGCCTGCAGTTATGGCTGCGAGGTATTTTCCTGCTTTCTCAATGATGTTGTAGCCGCGCTCCTGGTAGCCCCACCAGCGCACAATGGCGTAGAGGCTGCCATTAAACTCGAATTTCTGAAAATAGAGCTGCACTGAGCTAAACAGGTGCAGGAAAGTTTCCCGGTCGAACAGGGGCAGGAACATCAGCAGGGTAGCCAGCCCGGCGATGAGTCCGTAGCGGACTGCCGGCCAAAGGCCGATCCGCCGTATCAGCATGGGCAGGGCCATCAGGGGCAGGAGCTTGCTGCAGATCGCCAGGGCGAAGGCCAGGGCCGAGGCCCCTTCATAGAGCCTGCCCGCCTGCGTGCCTCTTTGTTCTCCGGCGCGGAGCAGCAGCCAGGCCGCCAGCAGCAAAAAGAAAACCATCAGCGCCTCGAAGTGCAGGTTGCCACACAGCTCGATCACCACCAGCGGGTTCCAGGCATAGAGCGCGATGCGCTGCGGGGGCAGGTTCAGCTTTTGCAACAGCCTGAGTATGAGCCACAAAGACCCGCATTCCGCTGCAAAAACACATACCTTCATCAGCAGCACATGGCCGTATATATTGCCGGGAAAAAGCACAGCCCCCAGCCAGAACAAAAACTGAAGTACCGGTGGATAAATGGTAAAGTAGCGCGGGGAATTGAGGCCCTGAAAAAGCGAAGGTTCCAGTCCCAGTCGGGCAGCGGCCTCCGGCTGCGCCATCCACTGCTCAGGTGTAAGCAGAAAGGGGTTTTCGCCCTGCGCCAGCAGGCGGCCATCCCACACAAATCGGAAATAGTCATCGGAGAGCTGGGGCAGCGCCAGCATCGCCAGCAGGCGAAACAGCAGAGCTGGTATGAGTAATTGCCTGATCCTCAGCATTTTGCCTGAAAGACCCGGCGAGGCCCCTTGTGCCACCCATATATAACCCGTAAACAGCAGGGCGTATATGCCGGTAAGCTGAAAAAAATCGCTGCGGGGCGTGGCATACAGCAAAGCAGCATACAAAAAAGCTGAAAGCAGCGCCACAGCGGCAAATATGTACCTGTTTTGATGCATCTTGAAACAAAAATAGGCCTTTTTTAGTCTCCCATCTGTCACTTATTTTCCATTTTCACCTGTTTGCGTCTATGGCTTTTCTTGCACCGGGCAGCCCTGCCCCCGAAATTCCGCTGAATGATCAGGACGGTGTGCCTGTTTCCCTGAGTGAGTACCGGGGTAAAAAAGTGGTGGTATTCTTTTATGCGGAAGACAATTCCGGCACCTGCACCAAGGAGGCCTGTAACCTGCGCGACAATTATGATGTGTTGCGGGCCAAAGGATTTGAAGTGCTGGGCGTGAGTCCGGATGATGAAAAGTCACACCGCAAGTTTATCGCCAAACAAACCCTGAATTATCGCCTTATCGCCGACCCCGAGCACAAGTGGATCCAGGCCTTTGGGGTTTGGGGTGAAAAGCAGATGTATGGCCGCAGCTATATGGGCCTGCTGCGCACCACCTTTTTGATTGATGAAAATGGTATCGTTACCCACGTGATCGAAAAAGTGAAGTCGGCGGAGCATGCGGCGCAGATATTGGAGCTGGCGTAGGCTTTGCCGATAAGGGATTATTTGGGGTCGAGACCTCTCGCGGGCGGGTGTGTGGATTTCACGCAGAGAGAGGGAGAAGCAAAGACGCAGAGGGTAAAATTCATTTCAGCGTCTCTGCCCCTCTGATTCTCTGCGTGAAATAAGATCGCTTCGGGCCGGAGACCACTCGCGAGCGGAGCGGGGCATACAGCTACACGACCTCCCACTCATAATAATTATGATCCGTATCCAGCGTAAACCCTGCGCGGGGATAAAGCTGGTTGCCGATAATGTTGCTTTTGGACGTTTCGAGGGTGAGTGCGCAGGCGCCCGTTTCGATGCAATGCGCTTTGGCGGCATCTATCAGCTGCACCGAGATTCCTTTGCCCCGAAACTCCTCCCGCACAAAAAGATCATTTAAAAGCCAGAGGCGCTTCATCCGGGTGGAGGAAAACAGCGGGTACAACTGGGTAAATCCAAGCATGATCTCTTCGGGGCTGAATGCGGCAAACACCACGGATTCCTGCCGCTCCAGGCGCTGGGAGAGGAAATCGGTAGCTGCGCTCAGGTCAGATGTTTTCCCGTAAAAAACGCGGTATGCATCGAAGAGTGCGGCCAGGGGGGCGAGGTCGGAGAAGTTAGCGAGGCGAATGGTCATGGAGTCTAAGAAATCAGGGGCGTAAAGTCTGTGGAAAGCCTTCTATATGAACCTGATAGAGGCGGCTCAGGCCGTTGTCGTAGCGCCTGAATTCCTGCATCAGTTCGGGCAGGGTACGGGGGTGGAGCACTTCGGTGCGTGTCTGGTTGCGTTTGCTGGTGAAATAGATCATTCCGTTTTTCAGATCTACAAAAGGGCAATAGTCCATCTGGGGTGAATTGAGGAAAGCGAGGTTTTGGGCCGGAGACCATACTTCACCCTCGCGAAAACTGATGAACAGATCGCCGCTTCCCTGAGCACCAGGACGGTTGTAGGCACTGAAGATCAGAAAAGACTCGTCGGGAGCCACCCATGCATTAAACTCGTAGCCCGCAGAATTAATACCTCCCCTAAGTGAGACGGGAGGCAGATATGCGCCATTTTCCCATTTACAAACGACAATATCATCCTGCCCCTGAGAACCCTCTGTTGCGTCTGAAGTAAAGTACAGATGCTTTTGCAGTGTAAGAGAAGGGAAAAACTCATTGTGGCTGCTGTTGACCGGCGCGCCGGGGTGAACAGGTGCCGACCAGGGGGCGCTGGGGCTTTCACGGGTTACGTACCAGAGGTCAAAATCGGGCGCAGGAGCCGTGTCTCCATTTCTGGGGCGGTTGGAAGCAAACCAAAGCTGAAGGCCATCTGCGGTAAAAAAAGGTTCTAGGTCCATGTATTGCCCTGAAAAAGAAGCTATTACAGGCTCAGACCACTTTTTCTTCTCTTTACGGAGAAACACCAGGGCCGAAAGGTCTCCCATGTGGCTTTGTACCGTAAAAAAACATTCGTTTCCCGCAGGCGAGATTGCAAGGTCGCGCACCTGGGGGAAGGCCCCTACCCGTTCAGGCAAATAGGGCTGAATGTCAGGAAGTGAGTCCTGGGCAGGGCAGGCAAGCCCGGCAGCCAGCGCAATGAGCAACCAGAGGTACTTCATCAGGGTACGGTTAGAGACAAAACCTGACTGAATATACGACTTTCACGCCGGATACAACCACTCCAGAAAATCGGGCATAATCCCGGCCCAGGTGGGCAGGTCGTGTCTGCCGCCCTGCACTTCTACGTAGCGGATGTCCCGGTTGCGCTGGTAGCCTTTTTGTTCGAGCTCGGCGATCAGGTCGAGGGTGTCGTCTATGGAATCTATGACTCCGTTGCCATTGCGGTCGTCGGTTTCGTCGTCGGTACCGGTCTGGAGCCAGCAGCGGAAGTCCCTGCCGCCTTCGGTCTCGCGCACCCTGCGCTGCATAATGCGGTCGTTGTAGTCGTCGTAGCCGTCTTCGTAGGCTTTGCTCCGCCACCAGAAGGAGCCGGAAAACGCTCCTGCCGCGCCAAATACCTGCGGATGGGTCCAGACCATGTCAAAGGCCGCCAGACCGCCGAGGGAAAAACCTGCAAAGGCAGTATATTGGACTCCGGTGCGGGTATGGTAGTGGCCGTTGATAAACGGCATCAGCTCTGTCAGGATAAACTGCTGATACTGCGCAGATTTGCTTCCTCTTTCCTTGTAGTCGGGCGCTCCGGCAGTGCCATATTCCTGGATCCGCTCACCTGCATGGATCGCCACTACGATCATCCGCTGGAGATTGCGCCCACCATACATCCGGTCGAGAATCGCCCGCAGATGAATGCCCTCCATGTCCTGGCCATCGTTGAGGTAGAGCACCGGATAGCGGCCGGCCCCCATGAGGTAACGGGGAGGCAAAAACACATCCACCTGCACCTCCCGGTGGAGGATAGGAGAAACATAAGACAGGGTTTCGACCCCGGTATCTTTATTAAACAGCAGGTTTGTGCTGCGCACAGATTTCCACATGGGGCAAATATAAGAAGCAGAGCAACTATTTACCTAAGGGAGCGCATGTGTTAACCTTTTTGCCGTAGTACGATATATATAAAACATAGCCTCTTCCCTTATGAAAAACTTCAGTCTCCTTCTTTCGTTTTTTCTGCTGTGCTGCTCCGCCTCCGCCCAATGGAGCGCCGTGGGGCCTTTTGGTGGCCTGATACGCAGTGCTGCCACGATCAATGGCAACCTGCTGGTGGGCACCAACTCAGGCATTTACCGGAGTACCGACGGCGGCCAGAGCTATCAGTCCTGGTCCAAGGGGCTTCCGGCGGGTGACATCATTGACCTGTATCAGGACGGCGCCAACCTCTTCGCCTGTAT
>RDXT01000989.1 GCA_004292985.1 Bacteroidota bacterium | reverse complement strand
CCGCATGTCGTCCAGTCCGTGCACAGCCATGTGTTTCTGGATACGCCGCGAGATGGTGCCTATTTTGTAAAAGCTAAAGTCCACCTCGTGGTTGCGCTGGATCAGGTCCAGGACGAGGGCCAGGGTTTCGCTGCCTTCCACAGGAATTTCCTCATCTTCATCCACCGGCACAGCTGCCTCCTGCTCCGGCAGAGATTCCGGCTCCGGATTCCGGCTGAGAAAAACGAGCTTCTCGGCGATTTCGGCAGGGGGCAAAATGTGGTCCACAATGCGTGTGTTGATCGAACTCAGCGGCATGCCATCAAACTCGCCGCTGTCCGGCTCCTGCACAATCACAACGCCCCCCATCTCTTTGATCGAATAGATGCCCCGCGAACCGTCGCTGCCTGTGCCCGACAAAATCACCCCAATGCTCTGCTCCCGCGCATCGCGCCCCAGCGAATGCAGAAACGTGTCTATCACAAAATGCGGCGTATCCGTTTCTTTCTGGTCTTCGAGAAACAGCCTGCGGTTACGCATCACCATATTAATCCCCGCAGGCATCAGATAGACACAGTTGGGCTGCACCTCCATCCCATCCTCGACCGGGATAATGCTCATCCGCGTATCTTTGATCAGAATCTCTTTCATCAGGCTTTTGAAGCGCCGTGAAAGGTGCTGTATGATGATAAAAGCCATTCCTGTGTCTTCAGGAAGGTTTTGCATGATCTCTTCGATGGCTTTGAGGCCACCCGCGGAGGCGCCAATTCCGACGATCGGAAAGGGATGCTGCGTACTCATAAGGATAATTTAGGTCTTTCCTGTTTGTATGGCATGAAAGTAACAAACTATCCTTTACGCATGAACATTATGATATAAATATTTTTTTATATATCAAATATTCAATCTTTGTGGCAGGAATACCGCTTACTCCGATATTCCTTTCACAGGTGTCAGCATCACCTTCCGGAACTCCACTTCGGCTCCTTCGGCCTGGAGCGCGATCTGCCCTTTGCTGACCGTACATCCAAATCCGTGATTGACCAGATCGCCGTTTACCCATACCTTAATCTGGTCTTTGTAGCATTCCACAATCATGGTATTCCATTCGCCAAGGGGC
>RDXT01000988.1 GCA_004292985.1 Bacteroidota bacterium | reverse complement strand
CAGCGGAGCCGAAACGGTTGTATTTGTGCTGATTGACGACCAATTGGCCGGGTACGTAGCCCTGGCCGACAAAATTCGGGAAGACTCGAAAGAGGCCGTGCAGCGGTTGCAGCAGGCGGGTATCAAGGTGTATATGGCTACCGGCGACAACCAGAAAGTGGCCGATGCCGTAGCGAAGGAACTGGGCTTAGATGGGGTTTACGCTGAGGTACTGCCCGATCAGAAGGTAAACGTGGTGAAAGAGTTGCAACAGCAAGGGCAGTTCGTCGCCATGACCGGCGATGGGGTGAACGATGCCCCGGCACTGGCCCAGGCGAACGTGGGCATTGCTGTTGGCTCCGGCACCGATGTGGCCGCCGAAACTGCCGATATTATTTTGGTCAACAGCCGCCCCACCGACATCACTAATTTAGTTGAGTTTGGCCGGGCCACGTATCGCAAAATGATTCAGAACTTATTCTGGGCAACGGGCTATAACGTTGTCGCCATCCCCTTAGCGGCTGGGGTACTGTATCCCAATTTTGTGCTTAGTCCTGCTATTGGGGCCGTATTGATGAGTGCCAGTACGGTCATCGTAGCCCTGAACGCACAACTACTGAAGCGGAGTCTGCGTAGTAGCAATCCGTAGCGGTTATCGTCATTTGGGTTTAGTTATCGCTGCGGAGATAATCCGTGAGACCTGACGCACGTATTTCCAGACGGAGACATAATTTTTTCCAGTGGGCGGTGTCCGGTTTGGTATCATAAACCGGATGGTCATCCCGAGTAAGTATTTCTGCGATTCGTGCATCAAAAACATCATCGGAAGCCGTGAGTAGCTCGTTCATACCATTCAGAATTTTTAGTCAAATCTACGAGGTTTCACCAATGACTACCTTGTAAGATTGTGTCGAAGAATTTGTAAAATTCGGAAGTTCAGGCGTTTAACGGCGTACTGTATAACCCTAACTCCAGTTAGTCCATTATATCATTCTTTATCAACTATGGTTAGACATCGTCTTGCGTTACCAGTGCTGTTATTATTTTTTGTTGTCTGTGCGTGTCAACCGCCGAATCAGGCGCAGGAACTGGTCAAAGAGGCTATTCAAGCACATGGGGGT
>RDXT01000532.1 GCA_004292985.1 Bacteroidota bacterium | reverse complement strand
GAACAGGGTTCAGGGAACAATTACCAGCGTTTCAAAGCCCTGACGGGGCGAAATATGACAGCAAGGGGTGTAGCCCCTTGTATTCCCAAAACCCCGCAGTGTTTCCCAAACCTGCGGGTGTTTTGGGAGCAGAGAACAGAACCTTACTTCTTTTTCCCTTTTGGAAACGACTTCTTGGGCTTGGTCAGGCTCTCTTCATAGAGGCGCTGGCAGTCTTCGAGCGTAAGTGTCTCAGGCGCAATGTCCTTTGGCAGCTTCACATTCTCGGTTTTGTACTTCAGGTATGGCCCCCAGCGTCCTTTGAGCACCTGTACTTCGTCGCTGAGTTTGAGAATGACCTTCTGGGCTTCAGTTTCCCGCTTTTTCACGATCAGTTCCACCGCGCGGTCGAGGTCAATGGAGAAGGGGTCGTCTTCTTTTTCCAGCGAAACGAAAAAGTCTTTGCCTAACTGCACATAGGGACCGAAACGACCCACACTCACCTTAATGGCCTGCTCTTCAAATTCGCCGATGGTGCGGGGAAGTTTAAACAGCTCCAGGGCTTCGGGCAGGGTAATGGTTTCGAGGCGCTGACCTGCACGCAGGCGTGCGTAGCGGGGTTTTTCTTCGCCTTCGGTGCTGCCGATCTGGATCATGGGGCCAAAGCGACCCAGCCTTGCGATCACCTTGCGGCCTGTGGAAGGTTCGGCTCCAAGTTCGCGCTCGCCGCTGGCACGCTCTGCGGTTTCCTGTGTACGCTTGACCGTAGGATCGAAGTCGTCAAAGAAGCCTTTGAGCATGGACTGCCATTCCTGGCGGCCTTCGGCGATCATGTCGAACTGCTCCTCAACCTTCGCAGTGAACTGATAGTCAAGGATTTCCGGGAAAAATTTCACCAGAAAATCAGTAACGACCACCCCCAGATCGGTGGGGAAAAGTTTATTTTTTTCCGCGCCTGCCTGCTCCGTTTTCAGGCTTTCGGCGATGTTTTCTCCGGTAAAGGTGAGCACATGCAACTGGCGGGGCGTGCCCTCTCGGCTTTCTTTGATCACATACTCCCTGTTTTGAATCGTGGAGATGGTCGGCGCGTAGGTGGAGGGGCGTCCGATGCCGAGTTCTTCGAGTTTTTTTACAAGGCTTGCCTCTGTGTAGCGCGGTTGCGGGCGTGAATAGCGCTCGTGGGCGATCATTTCGCGGAGCTTCACTTCCTGTCCCTGCTGCATCGGGGGCAGCATGCTGTTGTTTTCATCATCGTCGCCCTCTTCGTCTGTGGATTCGAGGTAGAGTTTGAGGAAGCCTTCAAATTTGATCACTTCACCTTCGGCCCGGAAAATGGCTTTATTGGTCGAGGCGAGAATATCGGCAACTGTTCTTTCGAGCTGAGCGTCAGCCATTTGTGAGGCGAGGGTGCGCTTCCAGATCAGTTCGTAGAGGCGCTGCTCATTGCGTTCGAGACCGGGAGGCATCGTTACCGAGAAGTCGGTGGGACGGATGGCCTCATGCGCTTCCTGGGCGTTGGTGGTTTTGGTTTTGAACTGCCGGGGTTTGCTGTAAGTGGGTCCGTAGTTTTTTTCGATGACCTCTTTGGCCTGGTTGATGGCCTGCTGGCTGAGGTTCACGCCGTCAGTACGCATGTAGGTGATGTGACCCGCCTCATAGAGGCTTTGCGCTACCCGCATGGTCTGCGCGACGGAGAAGCTGAGTTTACGGCTGGCCTCCTGCTGGAGGGTAGAGGTAGTAAAAGGAGCTGCGGGCGACTTGGTGGCAGGTTTGGTTTCGAGGCGCGAAACGGTATAGGTAGCGCCCCGGCAAGACTCCAAAAAGGCCCTTGCGGCTTTATCTGTGTCCGGGCGGCGGGTCAGTTCGGCCAGAAAGCGGCTGTTGCCGGCCAGGAAACTGGCCTTTACCTGGTACGAAGAGCTGCTGGCGAAGGCCATAATTTCGCGCTCGCGCTCCACGATCAGGCGCACGGCGACCGACTGCACGCGGCCTGCCGAGAGGCCCGTTTTGATTTTTTTCCAGAGGATCGGCGACAGTTTAAAGCCCACGATGCGGTCCAGAATCCGGCGTGCCTGCTGGGCATTTACGAGGTTCTGGTCAATGAGACGAGGTTTTTCAACCGCATGGCGGATGGCCGTCTGGGTGATTTCGTTGAATACAATCCGCCGGGTTTGGGTCAGGTTCAGTTCCAGTACCTGCGCGAGGTGCCAGGAAATGGCTTCCCCTTCGCGGTCTTCGTCCGTTGCCAGCCACACCGTTTCGTGCTTGGTAATCAGGTCTTTAAGCTCCTTGATCACTTTTTGCTTATCGGGCAGAACCTCGTACCGGGGCTGAAATCCGTGTTCGATGTCCACGGCATTGTCGTCTTTGGGCAGATCACGCACATGGCCATAGCTGGCTCTGACCGTGAAGTCCTTTCCCAGGTACTTCTCGATGGTCTTGGCCTTTGCAGGCGACTCTACGATCAACAAATTTTTGGCCATATGTTACTTAGTGGCAATGAAGCACACAATATTAATGAATATATATCAATGCAAAGGTTGGGCCGGGAATTTTCACTCATAGAGACGATTATAGCGCTTGTAATGTTCCACTTAAAAACAGACTTTTTGTATATTTGCCCTTCAATTAAGCATGCATGCTCAACTTCTTCAAAAAGAAAGAGAATAAAGACAAGCTCGACCAGGGCCTTGAAAAAACCCGAGAAGGCTTTTTCTCCCGCCTCAGCCGTGTTATTGTCGGAAAAAGCAACGTAGATGAGGAGGTACTCGACGAACTCGAGAATGTACTGATCTCCGGCGACGTGGGGGTGAACACGACCATTAAAATTATCGAGCGTATCCAAAAAAGGGTTGCCCGCGATAAGTATATCAACGCTTCGGAGCTGGATTTCCTGCTGAAAAACGAAATCGAGCAACTGATTCTTGAAAATCACCCCAACACCCTCGACTATTTCGACCTGCCTGCCCAGAGCCACGAAGGGAAAAAAACGCCCTATGTGATCATGGTGGTGGGGGTAAACGGAGTAGGCAAAACGACCACCATTGGCAAACTGTCCTGGCGCCTGATTCAGGATGGGAAAAAAGTGCTGATGGGGGCTGGCGATACCTTCCGTGCGGCAGCGGTGGACCAGCTTAAACTCTGGTCTGAGCGCGTAGGCGCGGGCTTTTACAGCAAGGGTATGCAGGCCGACCCTGCGGCTGTGGCCTATGAGGCGGTCATGGAAGGCATTAAGGGCGGCTACGATGTGGTGATTATTGACACCGCGGGCCGTTTGCACAACAAAAAGCACCTCATGGACGAGCTGTCCAAAATCCGCCGCTCGATGGGAAAACAGCTTCCCTATGCCCCCAATGAAGTGCTGCTCGTGCTCGATGCTTCTACCGGACAAAACGCCATCAACCAGGCGCAGGCATTTACGGATGCCACCGAAGTGAGCGCGCTGGCCCTGACCAAACTCGATGGCACAGCCAAAGGCGGAGTCGTCATCGGCGTTTCGGATATGTTCAGGATTCCGGTGAAATTCATTGGCGTAGGCGAGGCCATGGACGACCTGCAAGTATTTGATCCTAAGGAGTTTATTGATACGATGTTTAGGAAAGGGTAGAGTAATCATGCAAACCAAAACCCATAAACGGGCATCTGCCCCCGCTCCGCGCATCAACGTGATTACCCTCGGCTGCTCCAAGAATCTGGTGGACTCCGAGGTGCTGCTTTCGCAGCTCCAGATCAATGGCATGCATGCGGTACATGAAGCGCCCGAAGACAATGGCGGCATCGTGGTGATCAATACCTGCGGATTTATTGACAATGCCAAGCAGGAATCTATCAATACCATCCTCGACTATGTGGACCGCAAAGACCAGGGACTGGTAGATAAAGTGGTGGTAACGGGCTGCCTTTCAGCAAGATATAAAGACGAACTTCAGGCTGAAATTCCTGAAGTGGATGCCTGGTTCGGCAACCACCTCGACCTGCCGCAGTTGCTGGGCTACCTGGGTGCCGATTATAAAAAAGAGCTTGTCGGCGAACGCAGGCCTGCCGATGGCGGGCATTATGCCTACCTCAAAATCGCCGAAGGCTGCAACCGTCCCTGTAGCTTCTGCGCCATTCCGCTCATGCGGGGCAAGCACCAGTCGCGGGACATAGATTTTCTGGTCAGAGAAGCGGAACATCTGGTTTCGACCGGGGTAAAGGAAATCATGCTCATTGCCCAGGACCTGACCTATTACGGACTTGATCTCTATGGCAAGCGCCGCCTCGACGATCTCCTCCGCCAGCTTTCGGATGTGAAAGGCCTCGAATGGCTCCGCCTGCACTATGCCTATCCCTCCGGATTTCCGGTGGAGATCCTCCCGGTGATCCGCGAGCGCAGCAACATCTGCAACTACCTCGACATCCCTCTCCAGCATATCTCCGACCGCGTACTCAAGGCCATGCGCCGGGGGATCAGCAAAGCCCGGACCGAGGACCTGATCGCCCGCATCCGCGACGAAGTGCCGGGCATCGCGATTCGCTCTACCTTGCTCGTAGGCCACCCCGGTGAGACCGAAGAAGACCACGAAGAGCTTCTCGATTTTCT
>RDXT01000531.1 GCA_004292985.1 Bacteroidota bacterium | reverse complement strand
CAATCCAGAGTACGTCTTGTGTACCCGGCAACTGTATGCGGATCGCATCGCGGCCCGTAACAAAGTCGCGCAGGTAGTAGCGGTCGTTTTTACTCACCTGCTGCGGTTCGAGCCAGCCCAGCCACCAGCACTCCCAGGCATTGGCGGAGAAAAAAGGGGCATGCCAGGCCGACATCAGTCCCCAGCCTTTCTGGGTATAAAAGCGGTTGCCATCGGCATTATTGGCACCGAGGTAGTGGGGGCAGTTGTAGAGGTTATGGGCAAATTCATGTTTAAAATACTCCCAGTTGTGGGCGGCGTCGGCATAGGAGCGGATGCCCGTGTGGCCATCCTGGATGCGGAGTGTGCTGCCGGGGATCGCAATTCCTCCCGAACTGCCCATGCCGGTGCTGCCAAACTCGCGGTGCATAAACACCACATAGTCCAGGATACCGTCGGGGACTGAGGCGCTGTTGTCCTGCACAAATCCCGGATGGTTTTTGCGGCGGTCGTAGCGCGACCAGTCAAAGTCCGGATAGTTCTGAGCAATCCAGGTAACGGCTGCCTGGTTCATTTTTTCCTGCCGCGAAAAAAAGTTAGCGCCTGTTTCCGGCACATATTTCACAGGCACCTGTATCGGGAAAATATCGGCAGTGATGCGAAATGCACCGCCGGACATGGCATAGTAATAATCGCTGAGGTTGCGCATGCGTTCTCTGCCCAGCCGCTGGGGATCGGCACAAAACAGGGCATTCGGCTCGCCCATCGCCATTTCGGGCAAAACGCCCTCCACACTCACATCGGGCCACTCGCGCTGGGAAGACATGCGGGAGGCGTTTTCGTAGCGGACAAATATAACCAGCATGTGCAGGTCGCCAGTGGGTGTGTGTACCTCTCCTTTGGGTGAAAAAGGCTGCTGCGGCCACAGTTTCATCGGTTGAAAGAGCAGGAGCAACAGGGCTGCCTGCAGGAGGCGTTTAGTTAGTTCCATCAAAAAGCTGTGATGTTGTATGGCTGTCCACATAAACGCCTTCTTTTTTTAACACTTTTGCGAAAGTTTTCCACAAGATATGCACATCCAGGTGGAAAGATTGATGATTTACGTACCAAAGGTCGTAGCGAAAGCGCTCCTTAAACGACAGAAGGTTCCGGCCATGAATCTGCGCCCATCCGGTAATGCCGGGTTTTACGTGGTGGCGGCGGCGCTCTTCGGGTGAATAGAGGGGGAGGTATTCCATGAGCAGGGGCCGGGGGCCGACAAGGCTCATGTCTCCCCGGAGGACGTTGAGGAGCTGGGGAAGCTCGTCGAGTGACCATCGCCGCAGAATAGCCCCAACAGGGGTGAGGCGGGCAAGCTGGTTTTCATGCTCGGCCACACCTGCGGGAGTATCGCGCAGGGTACTAAATTTTACGAGATAAAATGGCTTTTCGTGCAGCCCGGGCCGCATCTGTATAAAAAACACCTTTCCCTGAGAAACCCATAGCGCTCCTGAAATCAGCAGGAAAAGAGGGCTTAGCAAGAGCAATCCCGACAGGGAGAGGGCAATATCGCGGATCCGGTACAGCACAGGTTAACGCCAGCGGCCCATGCCCAGCGAGAGACGGATGTAAAAGCCCTGGGGGCTTACGCGCAGCACGGGGGTGTCGGGATCAAAGTTTTTCTGGTTCCAGCCCATCCCGGCAATGCTCATATAGCCCACACTAAAGCCCCACTCGGTTACTTGTCCGGAACCATCGGGCATCGGTACAAACTTACTGACATTGAGGGAGACATCTCCGAGTGCGCCGCCGCTCCAGCTTGGAACAGGCTCGCCCTGGCCTACCCGACGTGTACGTACATTTGCCAGACCTCCACCGAGACCAATGGCCGGATACAACATCACAGTCTCATCCGAATTCCACCATCCGTAGCCGGCCCGCAGCAGGGCATAATTAAAATTGACGATAGACTTTTCATAGTTGGGTCCCATAAGGCTGCGCTGCATAAAATTGAACATATGCCCGGAGAGTGCCCAGTGCTTATGGACACGCAGGTGACTAATCCCGGCTGCACCCATCAGTCCGCCCAGTTCCGGAAGCTGCCTGTCGGCCAGGGCCATGTTCAGCGCATCCAGATTTGTGAGAGAGGGGCCGATCTCCACCCGGGTAAAACTCCCCGTGGATTGGGCAGAAAGCCAGAGCGGGCTGGCTGCGGCAAACAGAAACAGGAGCCATGCAGGGATGAAGGGCGTTCGGTTCATTTATTCCAGGATTTCGACACCAGGGATGGGACTGCCATTGGTAAGAGCGAGATAAAAACTATATACTTTTCCCGGTCTGATGTCCACTTTCAGGGAGTCAATCCGGGAGTTTGCCAGGTCATTGTGAAAGTAAAAGGTGCTTAGTCCGGTTTTTGTCCGCTTAAATGAGGAATAGTTCAAAAAGGTCATCCGGCTGATCTCGAGCGAATCGTCGGCAGCAGAAATCAGGCTTACGGAGCGGAGCGGATAGCAAAGGTTCATAAAGCGGACATAGGCTTTACCCGGATCAGGCTGGGAGATGGAGTCTATGGTCCTGACGAGCAAGGGTTTACCTACGCTGTCGAGGAGAATATAGGAGGCTTTTGTACGGGGGCTTAACTGAAAACCGATGACCGGCACCAGGGTGTCGCGCTGGTCATGGTCAATGATGGCCAGCCGGGCCGAATCCGGCGCTACCGAGTCGGTCTCGTAGGTCAGCAGGGAGGCATATCCCTGGCTGGGCCATGCTTTCATAGAGGCAAGGCCGCTGACGAGGGTACGGTTTTCGCCAAAAGAATTGAGCTTAAGGTCAATCTTTTCCGCGCCGGTATATACGTTCAGGAAATGCAGATAGGTGCGCACCCGCTGGGGCACAGGCTTAAGCGTGTCCTCCTGGCAGGCTCCGGCCAGCACGCATATTCCGGCCACACATAAGAAGGCGATCCACTTAAGCTTCATTTTGCAACAGTATTTACCCCTGATAACGCACCCAGAGGCGTCTAAGTTGTACCCGTGTCAGAAATGATCTGATTATTCTTCTTTATCTATCGGGTCTTTGAGCAGACTGTCGGGAGAGAGGCCCAGGGTTTTGATTTCAAAGTCGGCATCGTCGGCCAGTTCGTGAGCAGGGAAGCGCTGGATAAACTCTGTATATACGCGACGCGCACGGGCCGTATCGAGCAGGTTGTTGTTGTAAATGAATCCCTGGTTAAAAAGCGCGAGGGCAGCTTCTTCGCTGGCCGGGTAGTTTTTTTGAACGCGGTCGTAGAGGCTTATGGCTTTGTCGAGGCCATCAGGAAGCAGTTCATAATTTTCGGCTGCATGATACAAAAACGCAGATACCCGCGCATCGTCTTCCGGCAGCTTACCTGCGACCTCTTCATAGGCAGCGCCCAGTTCGCGGGCGACCTGCTTCATCTGGTCGGGGCTTGCCATCGCGCCGTTGATGGTAAGCTCTTTCATTTGCGCCTCCAGCTTTTCCACCTTAGACGTATCCACCTCCTCCGTTTTGCATGCAGGAAGCAGCAGAGAAAGCACAAAAGCAAATGCGCCCACCCACATAAAGTTGTGTTTATTTTTCATCGCATAGTCTTTCTTCATACGGTAAAATTATCTCAGAAAAGAATCCGGGACAAACACAAATCTATGCGAATCTAAAAAAATAAAGCGGACCGCTTGCGCAGCCCGCTTTACCCGGAATGATCCGCTTATCATTTGGCTGATTCCACAGGAATGGCGCTCAGCAACTGGATGTTTTTAGGATCGGAATAGCTGTACTGGGAGATGCCATCTTCACCTACCATGACGAGTACGCCATTGTAAGGGATGACATCGTAGCCAAAGTAGTCTTTAAATTGTGCGATCTGATGGCTGCCCACTTCTTCGGGCTTTGTCGCGTCAAATACTTTCAGGCCTTCGCTGCCATCGGCGATGAAGAGCAGGTTGCCATCAATCGCTACGCCATGCGGGTTGTGCATGTTGAAGGTGCGGAGGAGGGTCGGATACTGCGGAGCAGAAATATCGAGCACATCGAGCTGGTTGCTGAACGATTCGCCGCAAGGCTGGTCTTCACCGTTGCGCAGGGTTACGTAGGCATAGCCACCCTGAGCCGCTACGGGGTCGCAGGCCTGTACGTGGGCAAAGGAGGAAATATACTGAGGTGTTTCCGGTGTCTGTGTGCTGTAAATGTCCACGCCTGCGCTTCCGCCGACGAGCAGCAGGTCATTCATGGAGGTAATCATTTCTGCCATTCCGCTCTGGGTAAACATAGAGAAGCGGCCTACCTGGGCTACATTGTCGCAGGAAGCCATGTGATAAACGATCATTTCGGAAGGCAGGACCGCATAGAGATAGTCATTCAGCACAGCGAAGCGCGACATAGAGCCCGCTTTGCCCTGTACGGTCGGGTTAATGGTCCTTGCGCTAAGGTCGCTCTGGTCCATGGTGGATGGGTCCACCTGGTTTTGCTGCCATACGATAGGCACTCCTGCTTCGCAGTCATATTTTTCGGTCACAATTTCGCGGATCCACTCCACAACCACTCCTTTGGAAGGGTCGGCGACAAATCCTTTGTACTCGGAGAGG
>RDXT01000530.1 GCA_004292985.1 Bacteroidota bacterium | reverse complement strand
TACGCCCGCCGGAATCACCGGATTGGCTCCGAATACCTGACCATTGACCCGCGTACCGAAGACAAAGAGGGGCGCTGCCGTTCCGTGATCGGTTCCCAGACTGGCATTTGACTTAATCCTGCGACCAAACTCTGAATAAGTAAGCCCCACCACGCGATCAGCCACCCCAAGGAGGTCAAGATCGTCCTGAAAAGCCGTGATGGCCTGTGACAGTGCCCCTAAAAGATTGGCGTGCTGCCCTGTGGTCGTGTCAGAACTATCGGTTTGTGCTGCGTGGGTGTCAAACCCGCCGAGGCTGGTGATATATACACGGGTTTTCAGGCCCCCTGCGATCAGTTGCGCCACAATTTTGAGCTGATCTGCCAGCTTATTTTGCCCCGCAGCAGGATAGAGCGTGGAGAGATTGCTGGCCTGTGCTGCTGCATCCTGGATCACATTCAGGTACTGGTTGGTCTGCACCATTGTCTGGCGCAGGAACTGGAGTTCATGGCCGTAGGGTGTGTTGGGCACCGGGTCCGTGCCACCCGTAATCAGTTGACCGTATGCATCAGGATCAGAGATCGCCAGGCCCAGATTCACCACCGGCCCCTGGCAGGTAGAGGACACAATCGAGCCAATCGTGATCGCGGGCGGGTCGGTTTCTTCCGCACTGGGATACCCCGTAGGATAGTCGGGGAAGATTGTATTTAGGTAGCGGCCCAGCCAGCCGGTAGTCAGGTACTGGTCGGCATCGGAGGCCGTGGTCCAGATGTCTGTGGCACGGAAGTGCGAAAAATTAGGGTCCGGATATCCCACACTTTGCACCACAGCGAGGCGGGTTTCGTCGAAAAGGCTTTTCATGCCGCTCATGGCCGGGTGGATACCCGTAGCGCCGGAGAGTGTAAGTGCCTGTGTATCAGGGATTAATATATTCGCCCTTGCCTGCGCGAGGTTCGTATATTGATCCAGAGGCAAGATCGTATTCAGTCCATCATTTCCCCCGTTGAGCTGCACCAGCACCAGCACATGGTCTGTTTCGGTGGTGAGGTTGGTCATCATGGCGAGTTTGGGGTTTCGACCGAAAGCATGTATAGAGAAACCGCCCAGCAGGATCGGCAGCGTGGCCGCGGCGGTGCTTCGTTTGATAAATTGGCGACGTTTCATAGGAGAAGCGTGAGTGTAAAGATGAGCAATGAATAAATAGGACTGTCAGGCGAGTTGATATTCAGCCAGGTTCATGATCGTGCGGATCAGCGCCTGGAGTTTGGACACCACTGCATTGCGCAGGTTCACATCATTGGGATTGCCGAGGTAATCACTGTATTCAATGCCCCACTCATAATCGGGGAGGCCAGGCAGAAGCGCCTCTTTGAGGTAGTCGAGCTGATTTGGGGTCAGGGGTTGCGGCAGCATCAGTTGCACAAATTCAGCCACCACCACATTCGGATCCATGGGATCTGTCAGTTCCGCGACCAGGGGCAGGGGGTCTATTTTGAGCGTAAACCCATTCCGTATATACCCCGTAGTTGCCATCAGATCAGCGAGTTGCACCCGCAGCGGAAGGGTAGCCGAGTTGATCCACAGTTCGTAATAGCCCGGCTGCTGGTAATAGGCAGCCCAGCCTGCAACATTGGGCGGGAGAAAATACTGCATCTGCTGGGCCGCTGCACCCTGATTGACGAAGTTGTACATCACATACTGCGCTGCCAGCTGGCTCGTAGCAGGGAAGGTAACCTTCATCTGCCGCATCATTCCCACTGTGTAATCGAGCGGATTTTTGATCTTGCAGCCCTGGGTCAGCACATCGTGGAAATGTGCGCTCGAAAGCAGTGCCCGCAGCGGCGGCATGATTTCAAAATTATTGTCAATCAGCGACTGCGCCATCGGCTCGATCACATTCGTTTCCGCCTCGGTATCTATTACATAATACACAAACCAGCGATAGAGTTTGCGGCAGATAAAGCGAGCTGTTTCGCGCTGGGCAAAAATCATCGTGATCAGGTCCTTGTATTCCTGATCTCCGTTGTTTGCTATGGCCGTATTGTCGAATGCCTGGGTGAACTGCTTAATCGAAGTATCATGGCGGCTGGCTACAAACTCGGAGTAGGGAGAGCCGACGACATTGCGGTTGTAGCGGTCGCGCCAGCCTGTGAGTACTTTAGCTGCGGCCTGCACGTCCTGCTCGGTGTAGTTGGTATAGTCTCCGGGGCCAATGGTCGGCCCTTTGCCAATGGTAAACAATTCAAACAGCTCGCGGGCGTAATTTTCATTCGGAGCCTGGTTTGTGTTGTCATTTCCATTGAGGTACATGAGCATAGCCGGGTTAACGGTAATCTCCTGCGTGAGCGTGCGGAAATTGCCCAGGGCATGTGAGCGCAGCAGGGAAATGTACTGATACATATATTTCGCCTGGTTGACCACGTCTATTTCTGTAACAAAATGATTGTGCCAGAAAAGGGTCATCATTTCCTGAAGCGAAACCGGGGATTGTACCAGTTGGGTAATCGTCCAGGCCGCGAGGGAATTTTTGCGGTAGGTGTTGACGTTGGGCGATTCGGGGGCTGTAACCCAGGTCTGTCCTACGGGCACATTGGGGTCGGAGGCATACTGGTAATTCACGGGGGGAGCAGGCACCGGCTGGGGAGCAAAAAGCTGGTCCAGCGTTGCCTGAAGGCCTGCCTGCATCGCGGCCAGCACATCCATACGCGTGGGGCCAAACATACAGCGCCGCAACAGGTGCGCCGCCTCCTGAAAGCCCCAGGGGCCTGTGTAACTTTCCAGACCTGCCCGCGAACGGCTGTTGCGCGGTAGTTCCTGGTTCATAAACACGTTTTCCGGCCGCTCCGGATCACCCGTCAGCGCAGGCGCTGCGGGAACCAGAGGCCGTTGAAGAAAGGCGCGGCGATTCATATAGGTGTGAGGTAAGCGTTTGGACAATAGGCGATCTCAGATTCTGATGGTTTGACTCTCAACTCAGTCCGGGGTTTAATCCTCTGATGGTTTTTTCATTCTGATCCTGTAACTTGGAAAAAAATATCCTTATGCACCTGCTACTCTCCCTTCTGCTTGCCTTTTCTGTCTCCGCAGGCAAACCCCAGGATTCGCCCATTACCTCTACTGAATTCTGGACAGCCTATAATATGGTAAAACCCGTGGCCTATGCTTCGGAGAAAAAGACCCTCGATGCACGCCTGACCAAAACCCTGCTCAGCAGAAAAATACCCGTGGACCAGAAGGCCGCCATTATCAATGCCATTGGCTGGAGCCCTGATGGCAACCACAATGCAGATACCTGGATCGCCGCCCTGAAGAAAAAATACAAAACGGGCAGCATTACGCCGGAATCCCCACTCAGTGCCGATGATTTTATGTGTCTGGGCTACCTGCTGGTCATGGATGACTATTTTCAGCCCCAAAATGCCCTTCCTTATTTAGAGCAGGCCAATAAACTCCGTCCCGGCGATTACACCCTCCGCATGATTCTGGCGCTGACCCTCTCCCAGCGCGACATGGACAGCAACTGGTGCCTGGTCTATCGCAATGTGGAGGCCGTGCAAAACGACAAGTCTCTCCGCCGCAACCTGCGTCCCGAGGCGACCGACATTATTATGGACTACATCAACCTCTACCAGGAAAGCTGCCAGTAAGCCACTTTCACCTCACCCCCAACCCCCTACTTATATGCAAGGATTAGCAGGCAAGACAGCGCTGGTAACCGGCGCTGCCGGCGGAATCGGACGCGCCACCGCTTTGATGCTGGCCAGCCATGGCACACGGCTTTTCCTCTCCGACCTCCAGGCCGCTGCCTGCGAAGAAACCGCAGAGATGATCCGCAGCGCAGGTGGCGATGCCCACGCCATGCAGGCCGATATTTCAGACGAAACGCAGGTCGCAGCGCTCTTCGAGCGCCTCAAAAGCACCTTCGGTAGCCTCGACATCGCCGTCAACAATGCCGGCATCGAAGGTGGCACCCACCCGTTCGTGGCCTACCCCAGCGACACCTGGCACAAGGTGATCGCCGTAAACCTCAGCGGCGTATTTTTCTGCATGCGCGCCGAAATCGAACTGATGAAAGGCGGCTCTATTGTCAATGTCGCCTCCGTCGCCGGGATTTCAGGCTTCGCCTACCATGCCGCCTACTCCGCCTCCAAACATGGTGTGGTGGGCCTCACCCGGAGCGCCGCCCAGGAAACAGCCCGCAAAGGACTGAGAGTCAATGCAGTATGTCCCGCCTTCACCCAGACCGACATGGTGGACCGCATCTCGGCCCTCGTGCCCCAGGTCGCCGAAAAACTCCTCGCCTCCGTACCCATGCGCCGCCTCGCCACCCCGGAAGAAATCGCTTCCGCCATTGTCTGGCTCAGTTCGGGCGAGTCCTCGTTTATCACAGGGCACTGCCTCGTCGCCGATGGGGGGCTGAGGGCGTAGGGTTTCTATGTCATCCTTCGATACGGGCTGTCACCCTTCGATACAGCCTTACAAGGCTTACTCAGGATGACATGTACGCCCGGTGTCACGCTGACCTGCCCCTGTGGGGGTAGCCGAGTCTTCGAGGCGTATCGAAGCGCGACACCGCAGAGTCACC
>RDXT01000987.1 GCA_004292985.1 Bacteroidota bacterium | reverse complement strand
GTACAAGTACGATGAGCGCGGGCGGATGACCGCCAAGCGGGTGCCAGGCGCAGACTGGGTGTATATGGTCTATGACAAACTCGACCGGGTAGTGGCTACGCAGGATGGCGCACAGCGGCCTGCGGCAGCTCCTGCGAACTGGAGCTGGACCTTCGTCAAATACGACCAGCTGAGCAGACCCATTGTTACGGGTAAGGTTGTGCTGGGCAACGGCTGGACCCAGGCATCGCTTCAGAACCACATCAACACCACCTATCCCTCCAACAGCGAAAGCGCTGCTGGAACGGTCCTGGTGGACGGCTATACCAACACCGCCTGGCCCGATGTGTCACAGGGAATCGTAACGGTCTATTCTACCACCTACTACGACACCTACGACTTCGACCGCAACGGCAGCCCGGACAAAAGCTACCAGGCTGATGCGGCCAACTTTGCCGAAAACCAGGCCTTTGCCCGTACCCGCAACAAAGTAACGGGGGTAAAAGTACGGGTATTGGAGAGCAGCACCTACAGTCTTCCCACCTGGCTGTGGACAGTAACCTTCTACGACAGCCGGGGCCGCGAAATACAGACCATCGCCGACAACCACCTCGGGGGCCAGGAGAAAGTAAACAAGGCCTACAACTTTGCGGGCGAGTTGCTCCGCACCCGTCACGAGCACACAGGCGTACCTGTGGAAGTACCGCCCGTGCCTGCCTATTCGAGGGGTCTTACCACCTGGGAAAAATACACTTACGATGCCAAAGGTCGCCTTCGCCAGACCGAAACCCGCACCGAAGACCCCCTGACCCCCAGCGCTGCCACCGACTGGGTAGTCTCCGAGCGCAGCAGCTACAACATCATAGGTCAGCGTACGGTGCAGCAGCTTCATAGCGGCAACGGAGCCAGCTTCTGGCAGAGTGTGGACTACCGCTTTACCATCCTGGGCTGGTTACAGCGCATCAACGACCCTTACAGCCTCAATGGCGACCTCTACGCCCAGCAAAACTACTACGAAACAGGCGCGTCGGGCATCAAAAGCGGCGCAAGCGACCAGTTTAACGGCAACATTGCCGCCATCGAGTGGAGAAGCGCGGGCTATACTCATCGCCGGGCCTATACTTACA
>RDXT01000986.1 GCA_004292985.1 Bacteroidota bacterium | reverse complement strand
GGCGGGGTAGGGATACTGGAATCGTACGTGAATCCCTCAACTTTCCATCAGGAAACGCCAGCCACCAGATCCACCCACCGGAGGTCCGCCATGCAAACCCTTACCCCTGCCCCGTCGATCAACCCCTTTGCCATGCTGATTACCACAACTCCTCACATCGAAGGCCGCCGGATACAGCAGTATCTCGGAATCGTAACCGGCGAAGTGATCGTAGGCGCCAACATTCTCAAGGACCTGCTCGCTTCTATCCACGACATTGTGGGGGGACGCGCCGGAGCCTATGAGCAAACCCTCCAGGAGGCCCGAAAGATGGCGCTCAAAGAAATGGAAGAGCGTGCGGTAAGCCTCGGCGCGAATGCCGTGATCGGCGTGGACCTCGATTATGAAACCATCGGACAGGCCGGATCTATGCTCATGGTGAGCGTATCGGGCACAGCTGTTATTACCGATTAACTAAAGAGAACCCCAATCCTCATGAACCGATATTCTGTCCTGATTGCTGTTGTAACACTGTATTGGAGTTGCGGCAAAAAAACAGAGCCTGCAAGCTCCCTTCCCGGTGCAGTGCCTGTCTCTATCGAAGGTAAAATCCTGAGAACCACCACCATCAGTGAGGCGATCCAGGTCAGTGGCACCTTGATTCCTTTTGAGGAAACGGTGCTTCAGCCTGAAGTTTCGGGCCGGGTGGTGCAGATCAACCTGCCCGAAGGCCGTGCCGTAGCCAAAGGCGCTCTGCTGGTCAAAATTTACGATGGCGAACTTCAGGCGCAGCTTAAAAAGCTCCAGGTGCAGCTCGACATTGCGCGGGCTACCGAAGCGAGACAAAAACAGCTCCTCGAAATCAACGGCATCAGCCAGCAGGAATATGACCTCAGTTTGCTGAGCGTAAAAAACCTGGAGTCTGAGATTGAACTGATTAAAGTACAGATCGGAAGAACGGAGCTGCATGCGCCCTTTGCCGGGACCATCGGTCTGAAGCAGATCAGCGTGGGTGCCTATGTATCGCCTGCGACCACCGTGGCCACCCTGCGCCAGATCAATAAGCTGAAACTCGATTTTAGTGTACCGGAAAAATATGGCCGCGAGGTAAAAAGCGGACAAAAAATTG
>RDXT01001021.1 GCA_004292985.1 Bacteroidota bacterium | reverse complement strand
GGTGTAACAGCCAAAGATGGGGTAATCACCCTGACTGGCACCGTGGACAGCTACGCCAAAAAACTGGAGGCCGAAGATGCCGCCAAACGGGTCGCCGGGGTTAAGGCGGTGGTCGAAAAAATTACCATCGAGTTCGGCAGCATGATTATCCATAATGATGCGACCATTGCGGGCGAAGTAGTAGGGGCGTTCAAGATGAGCTGGAATATACCCAATAATGGGATCACAGTCAAAGTAGAACACGGGTGGGTTACCCTGGGCGGAGAGGTGCGATGGAATTACCAGAAGGAAGCCGCCAGGTCGGTTATCAAAAATTTAGTGGGTGTGAAGGGTGTAACGAACGATATTCATGTCAAGTCGAACGCCCACGATATTCTGGAAAAAATGGACATCGAACAGGCACTGATGCGTAACTGGTCTATTGACGAGCGCGATATACAAGTTAAAGTGACGGGCAGTCGGGTTGAGCTGCACGGCAAAGTCGGCTCGATCTATCAACGTGACGAAGCCGGGCGGATCGCCTGGAAGGCCCCGGGCGTACAAACCGTCGATAACGATCTGACCGTCGATTATAGCCTTCATATGGCCTATTGATAAATATGGGGGGGGATATCTCCCCCTTTTTCTAGTACCAAACTCAACGAAAATAATGCTCAATGTATGGATACTGGGTGCTGCGCTATGCTCGCTGACCCTCCTTGGCGAAGCCAATGCGCAATCGCCGGCACAAGACCGAAAAGATCGCAAGGCTGCGACGGTCAAAAATGACAAAGCGGCCATAGCCGACGATAAAGCCGATCTGAATGTGAAAAGAAACAAAAAAGCAGAAGACAAAATGCTGGGCGACAAACCGGCGGTACGAGCCGACCGCAAAGCTATCCGCAAGACCGAACGACGGCTGATGAAAGATCGGGCCAGAAGAGATGTAGATAAGGTAAAAAAAGCCCTCTGATAACTCGCTATTGCGGCCAAAAACGGCTTCTTGGGATAACGAACGGAAAGTCAACCAACTGAAACTGAATTTTATGCACACGCAACAAACAACCGTGGCCGTCTATGACACCCACGAACTAGCCGAAGCCGCTGTAACAAAACTGCAACGGGCGGGC
>RDXT01000529.1 GCA_004292985.1 Bacteroidota bacterium | reverse complement strand
GCATTTATAACTGCCTGATACTCAGGCGAACATTTGCCATAGAGATCAATCGCCGCCTGAATCGCACCTTCGCGGGCATCGGCAAACTGAGAAGCCGAAAGCAGATAGGTGGTAAGGTTGCGGTAGGCAATGGCTGCTGCTGCATTCCATCCGATGCCTGTTACCTGATAGGCTTCGCCCTTGTTGTTGGTGCCGCTGCCGCCCTCGACCAGCAGGTAGTACCATTTGTTCTGAACACCGCTGTTGATGTGCACCCCTCCGTTGTCGAAAGTACCATACACCCAGCCGCTGCCTTTATAGGTGTCAGGATCGCCAAAAGCGCTGGGGCTGGCCATATTCCGGAACGCGCCAAAGCCTTCACCAATCCGCCAGTCGGCGATGGTAGTATCTGCAAAATGCTCGATCGAGTTGCCGAAAATATCGCTGAATGACTCATTGAGGGCACCCGGCTCGTAGGCGTAGATCAACTCGGCGGAATTACCTGTTACTCCGTGTGCAAATTCGTGTCCGACCACATCCAGGCTGGTCAGAGGTGCGCCATTTCCGTCGCCAAAGGTCATCCACACGCCATTCCAGAAGGCATTAAAATAGGCGACATCATAATGGACATAGGACTTCATGATGCTGCCTTTGCCATCGAAACTGCTGCGGCCAAACTTCTGCAGAAAAAAGTCATGGGTCATCTCGGCACCCCAGTGCGCATCGGTCGCCGCTTCGTCGAACTCCGTATTTACGTTGTTCCACACATTGTCATCATCTAAAAAATCAACTGCCTGACTAAAATCGGTGCTTTGATTGAGGTCATAAGTCTCGATGTCCACCCCCAGTCCGCGGGCTGCTTCACGAAGTCTGTAGCCTGTCGCAGTCTGGTCAGTAATGATCGTCTGTGTTCCGCTGTAACGAGTTACCGCAGATCCGGTGGCATTGGCCTGTACCTGATCCGGGTGGTGCAGATGAAGGGTTTCGAGCTCTTTGACTACCTTTCCGGTCGCAGCATCAATGTATATCCATTTCCGGCTCACGGGCTGTGCGGCGTAAACGTCTGTTTTCCAGGCCAGTACCCATCCGGAGCCATTGTCGCGGTCAAAGTCGGTGTCGGTTAATACCAGTTCGGGCTGAGGATAAAAGGTAGCGGCGGGGTCTTTGCGGGAATGCTTCAGGGCCGCTTCGGAGCCGGGCTGCTCCCACATATAGGTCTGTGCATTCATGTGTGAAAGCGCCAGCTGGCGGGCGGCATCGGCACCGATGGCAGGCACCGTGCTGAGCTGGGGCAGTTGCGGCAGGTATCCGTTTCCGGTTTCGGCACGTCCTGCGCGCGCATGAATCATATATTGACCCGTTTCGACCTTCACCCCTTCGCGGTACATCTGAAAACGGTAGTGGCTCATGCCCAGTTCGTCGTTTTCTACCCGCGAAAGGAGCAGTTCATCCTCCGCAGCGAGGCCAAACTCGGCCTTGTAGTCTGCCAGGACCGTTTTCGGATTCAGGTTAAGGGAGGAATGAAACTCGATCCAGCCGGAGGTTTCGCCTGCTTTGCCAAGTGCGCCTGTTTTGAGGGTCTGCGCCTGTAAAGAAGGGATGCAGAAAGCCGCAAAAATGAAAGGGAGTAAGGGTTTGTACATTGCGATCGGATAAACGTGTTCAGGGAAGGACGAAAGGACCAATTTATAACTAATTTTAATACATCTGGTTTACTCTATGTCGGGCAAAAGGCCGGATTTATTACAGAGTGGCGCGAAATTTCTTCCAAAAGGGGGCCATTGATTCCGGGAAATTGACAGTTTGCGCAGCAAATCTTACCACTGTAAGGTTCAGAGGCGATTTTTTGCAAAAAAAATGATCCAATGATACATCTTTCCGGCGGTTTTTCCGTTAATACTAATGAAGCTTTCCCCAGGCGAAAACGATTTAGTTAGCTCCGTGCAACGTTCTTACCTGAAGGAAATTGTTCATGTATGTATATATGTGCATACGAATGATGTACTGACAGCCGATCCCTTTATTCTCTATTTTTCACGCTGATTCCGATGAAACGCATTCTTGTCCCCATCCACCCTCGCTCCGACCTGCAAAACATTCTCAGATATGCCGAATCTGTGGCACTGCGTTCACAGGCCGAGCTGACTTTTTTTGTCCTGGGTGGAATTCTGCGCAAGCAGAACATCGGGGCAATGACTGCCCAAATCGCCCAGGCGCTTGAACCTCAAGGCATTGCATTCAGCATCAAATCAGCTCCGGGCTTCACCCTGCGCGAGATTCTGCGTGAGACCACCCAGACAGCCTACGACCTGATGATCGTGGGAGGAGACGCTGCTCCGGGCATCCGCCGCTTTCTGCGCAGCGCCCTGACCGCCCGCCTGATCGGTGAGGTAAAGGTTCCGGTGTTTGTCGTGCCATCCAAGAGCCGCTTTAACGAAATCCGCCACATTACCTACGCGGTAGATCTCACCGACTACAATCCCGATGTGATCCGTCAGGTAAAGGCCATCGCAAGCCTGTTTGATGCCAAACTGACCATTGCGCACGTCAATTCTGAACTGCGTGAAGACCAGCGGGAGCGCTATCTCCTGTCTCTGGAGCGCACCATTTCCGAGACGATGGACTATCCGAAGGTATATTATAAGTTTTTCGACCACGCCGATGCATTTGGCGGCATCAAAAACTTCGTCAACCTGCACAACAGCCAGTTGCTGGCCATGACCAACCGGAAAAAATTCACCTGGAAGGACCTCTTTAACCCGACCAGCCTGACCCGGAAAATGGCTAAGGAACTCAGCATTCCGGTACTCGCTTTCCGGAAGTAAGACCTATATCAATAGTTCTGTTAGGATAGGGCCGGCGGAAACGTCGGTCTTTTTTTTCAATACCCCAGCAGCAACTCCACTTTCTCCTTCAGCCTTGCCGAAGCCAGAAACTGCTTTTCGAGCGAAGGATGAAACGGAATAGGCGTGTCGAGCGAACCGAGGCGGGAAACCGGGGCATCGAGATGCTCGAAGCAATGCTCGCTGATCTCAGCGGCAATCTCAGCACCAAATGCGCCTGTCTGGGTATCTTCGTACATCACCAGGCACTTTCCGGTCTTGCGCACGGAGGCAAACACGGCCTCGCGGTCCCAGGGCAGCAGGCTGCGGAGGTCTATCAGCTCGATGTCGTAGCCTTCGGCAGCGATGAGGTCCTGCGCCCAGTGCACGCCCAGGCCATAGGTAACAAGTGTCATGTCATTGCCGCCCTGTACGAGACGCGCTTTGCCAATGGGGGTGTGATAATCGCCTGCGGGCACAGCGCCGCTGACGGAGCGGTAGAGGAATTTATGCTCAAAGAAAATCACCGGATTCGGATCGTCGAAAGCGCTGATTAAGAGGCCCTTGGCATCTTCCGGGGTAGAAGGATACACCACTTTGAGGCCCGGCGTGTGGGTAAACCAGGCTTCGTTGCTCTGCGAGTGAAAAGGGCCTGCACCTGTACCAGCTCCGGTAGGCATACGGATCACCACATCGGCAGCGTGGCCCCAGCGATAATGGTTTTTCGCCAGATTGTTGATAATCTGATTAAATCCGCAACTCACAAAATCGGCAAACTGCATCTCGACCATCGCTTTTTTTCCGGCGATGGAAAGTCCCAGCGCAGCGCCTACAATGGCTGATTCGCAGATGGGGGTGTTGCGCACCCGGCCTTTGCCAAACTCCTCCACAAAACCCTGGGTGATCTTAAATACGCCGCCATATTCAGCAATGTCCTGGCCCATAAGCACCAGATTGGGGTGGCGCAGCATGGAGGCATGGAGGCCCGCTGTAATGGCATCTATAAAACGAATCGTCTTGACGTCCTGATAATCAGGGGCTATTTCGTCTATATGTACAGGTGCATACACGTCGGCCAGTTCCTGATGCAGCACAGGTTTCACATCTTCCATCGCAAAAGCAGCCTCCACATCGGCATCTATGCCCGCTTTGAGTTCTTTGCGGATTTCCTGCACCTGCGTCTCGCTGAGCAGACCCTGTGCGATCAGCCATTGTTCATAATTTGCAAGCGGGTCCTTTTTACCCCATTCGTCAAAGAGTTCCTGGGGCACATATTTGGTACCGCTGGCCTCCTCGTGCCCGCGCATGCGGAAGGTCATACACTCCAGAATGACCGGGCGGCGGTTTTCGCGCATGGTGGCAGCAATTTCACTGACAGTATGATAAACCTCCAGGACGTTATTTCCATCTATGCTGTATCCCTCGATGCCGTAGCCAATGGCGCGGTCGGCGAGGCGCTGTGCCCGGAACTGCTCCGTGCTGGGGGTCGAGAGGCCGTAGCCGTTGTTTTCGATGACAAAAATGACCGGGAGGTTCCAGACTGCGGCTACATTAATCGCCTCGTGAAAATCGCCTTCACTCGCACCACCATCACCCGAAAAAGGCGCAGCAATAAAGGATTGGCCATCGAGATTAGAGGCTAAAGCCAGACCATCTGCCACGGGGAGCATGGCTCCCAGGTGAGAGATCATACCGATGACTTTGTGCGCAGGTGATCCGAAGTGAAACGAGCGGTCGCGCCCCTGGGTAAAGCCTCCTTCTTTGCCCTGCCACTGGCAC
>RDXT01001020.1 GCA_004292985.1 Bacteroidota bacterium | reverse complement strand
GTCAGATGGGGGAATGCTGCTGGCAGGCGAATCGTATCCCGACGATGCATCTTTTTCTTTTGATGTACTACTGGTCCGCCTCAATGGGGCAGGGCAGGAGCTATGGCGGAGTTATCTCGGCAATGAAAAGGCGGAGGCAGGTTTTTCGGTAAGAGAAACGGTTGAGGGTCAATTACTTATCGCTGGATACGGATACAATTACGACGCAGCAGATATAGACGGTCTTCTGATGCTCGTGGATACAGCAGGTCAGGAAATGTGGCGGCGCTACTACGGTCAGCCCGGCCCGGACTACCTCTACGACCTGCGTTTGCTGGCCGGGGGAGAATGTGTCGCGGCAGGCTTTTCGGGAAGCGGAGACGGAAGCCAGTTTTTGCTGATCCGGGACCAGTGGCAAATGACAGACGCAACGGAGCCGCTGCTGCCTCAGAAAAGCCTGTTCCCCAATCCGGTTGCGCCCGGAGGAAGGGTGTATATAGGAAATGCGCTGCTTTCAGAAGGATTGCTGCTCGATATGCAGGGCAAAACAGTCGCCCGGATACAGGCAGCAGAGGGATATTTTCAGGTGCCGGATCTGCCGCCGGGTATCTACTATCTGTATTTCCCGTCAAATCCTGCGCTTCCCCGCCAAAAGCTCCGGGTGAATCCCTGAACCAGATACATTTTTTCCTAAATTCGCAGCAATTTCATTTTCAGTAACTATATTTTATTGATGCTTTTTAAGAAAATATCCGTCAATAATGGGCCCGCCGAGCATCGCTTGATGGCTGGCTATATCACCATCGGAGGAAAAGCGCTTCTTAAGCACCTTGGCGGGGACGCCGCCAACAATATCATAAGACGCCACATCCTTTGTCACTACTGAACCGGCGGCCACGATTGCCCCGTCACCGATCGTTACCCCGCACAGGACGATAGATCGCATGCCTATCCAACAATCGCGCCCGATCCTCGTTGGCTTGATTTCTTTGGGTCGCCCCGCCCAGATGATTGGCTTGTCGGTGCAAACGTAGTCGTGATCCGCACCAACGATCGCGACCTCCGGTGCCAGCATTGTGTAGCGTCCGATCGAAACTTTTGGGCCGATCAGACAACCCACATTAATAAAGGC
>RDXT01000528.1 GCA_004292985.1 Bacteroidota bacterium | reverse complement strand
ATGCTGATATTCAGGCAGAATGAAGGCCGAACCCGCATAAGCGGCGTCCACGTGAAGCCAGATACCATGCTCACGGCAGATTTTGCCAATTTCTTCAAGGGAGTCCATCGCGGTGCTGCCTGTGGTGCCCAGCGAGGCGACAACGGCGAGAGGGGTGTGACCCTCTTTCAGGTCGCTGCTGATCAGAAGGCGCAGCAGATCAGGATTCATGGCAAATGACTCATCCACAGGCACTTTCACGAAGCTGTTGCTTCCCAGACCCGCGATTTTGAGGCCTTTTTCAATGGAGGAATGGGTCTGTGAGGAGCCATATACCCGATATTTTTCTTTGCCGCTGAAGCCCGATTCGTTGATCGAAAACTGGCTGGCGCGTTCGCGGGCGCTGAGCAGTGCGCAGAGGGTGGACTCGGAGGCGGTGGACTGGATCACACCCGCCCATTCAGCCGGAATGCCGATCAGCTTACCCAGCCAGCCTGTTACTTTTTCTTCAAGCTCCGCCGCTGCCGGGGAGGTTTCCCAGATCATACACTGCGCGCCAAGGGTAGCGGTAAGCATTTCGGCCAGCAGAGAGGGCGGGGAGGCATTGGCCGGAAAATAGGCGTAAAAATTGGGGCTTTGCCAGTGGGTAATGCCGGGCAAAATGATTTTTTCGAAATCCTGAAAGATCGCCGACATCTCTTCCCCCTGCACAGGAGCCTCGTCCGGAAGCTGCTCAAATATCTCGCGCGGACTCACCTGGGCGCGCACAGGGTACTTTTCCACATCCTGCAGATAGTCTGCCATCCAATCTACCATGCGGTGGGCCTCCCTGCGAAAGTTTTCTGCGTTCATATTGCTGAATGTTTACGTCTGTAAATGTGCTACTTTTGTCCCTGTTTTTTCACCGACTTACCTGCATTCCAAACGTTTATGAAAGTTAAAGGATTTACCCGTATTTTTTTACCTCTGCTTGTCCTGCTCAGCATCTTTGCCTGTAAGCCGGAAGAGGTAAAACCCACGCTGCTTCAGACCCTGGAGGCCGAAGCCCGGTTTTCGATGTTCCGCGAAGCGCTCACGATCACTGACCTCGCCAAAGAGTTTGACGGTGATCTGTACTACACCTTTTTTGTGCCCCCCAATACGGCTTTTGAGAGCTATATGACGAAAAAAGGCTACGCCTCGCTCTCTGCTATCCCGGTGGCAGACCTCAAAAACCTGATTCTGTACCATATCCAGCTTGGGATATTGGAGGCGGAAAATATTCAGACCCAGTATGTGCTCAGCCTCGCAGGTGGCCCCAAAGACTACCCGCTCGTGTGGCAGGTGGTGGTAGATGGCTCCGTAAAGATCAACAACTCGGAGATGACCGAGCTGAACAAACGCTGCGGCGACGGCATGATCCACGTGATGAACTCAGTCATTGAGCTGCCTTCTATGCAGGACCTGCTTGATATGAACGAGCAATTGTCCACCATGAAGGAACTGCTGGTCCGGGGTAAACTTTACGACACCCTGGCAACCGAAGGCCCTTACACCCTCTTTGTGGCAAATAACAGCGTCTTTAACAACTTCTTTAAATACCACCCGCAGTTTTCAAAAATTGCCGACCTGAGCGACAGCGATGCTGAAGGGCTTGCCTCTTACCACATCATGAACCGCCTGCTCCGTTACGAAGATGTGCAGAACAATTATGAAGGGAAGCTTTACACCACCTTCAACTTTGATCACGACATCAAAATTGCCAGCAGCGACAAAGTGGTATTTAATGACTCGATCAGCGCCGTTTTACTGAACCTGCAAGCCACCAATGGTGTCATTCACGTGATTTCTGACGTGTTGGAATACTGATTATTCTTTCAGCCAGGTAGCCAGATCGGGGTATAATACCTCTTTCAGGTCCGGGCTGTCCACGTTTTCGCGGGTAACCATCGTTACGCCCGTGTCAACTGTCCGCTCATAGCTTTCTTTGCGAAGCACAGCCACCGCCGTTTTCAGTCCCAGGTAGCCCATTTTAAAGGCTGCCTGGACTGCAACTCCGTCGAGTTCGCCCTTGCGCACAGCTTCCAGCAGGGGTTCGCTGGAGTCGAAGCCTACAAAATGCACCTTGCCCGCCTTGCCTGCGATCTGCAGGGCGCGCAGCATACCGTGGGTAGAGGATTCGTCGGGGCAAAAGATACCTTCGGTTTCAGGGAAACGGTTGAGCAGGTTCTGGGAAGCCTTGAGGGCTTTTTCCAGTGTCGCGCCCGCATACTGGTTTTCGGAGATAATCTCCATGCCCGGATATTCTTTGATCGCATCCAAAAAGCCTTTTTCGCGCTCGGCGGTGGAGGCAGAGCCTTCTTCGTAGCGAAGCACCAGCACCTTGCCTTTTTCGCCCATCACCTCTGCCAGGCGTTTGCCGCAGAGTTTACCACCCATGTAGTTATCGGTGGCGATATAGGATGAGTACACATCTGATTTCAGATTGGAGTCGAAGATCAGCACCGGAATGCCACGGTTAACGGCTGTTTTGACAGGAGCTACCAGCGCCTGGTCATCGAGCGGTGCGAGAAGAATGGCATCTACCTGCTGGCTGATAGCGTTTTGTACCAGTTGTATCTGCTGCTGGCGGTCGTCTTCTTTCTGCGAAGACTGCCACAATACCTCTACGCCGAGTTCTGAAGCGGCTTTGTTAGCGCCTGCATGTACACTGCGCCAGTGCATGTGGGTGCTGCCCTTGGGGATAATAGCGATCCGGAGGGCCTTGCTGCCGGATGCGTCTGCGCTGTTTTCTTTGGGAGAGGATTGGCAGGCCACCAGAAGGCTGAGGGTGGCAATGGAAAGGAAATAAGATATACGACTCATGCAAGTAGATATTAGGATGGCAAATTATATAAACTGCGGGTAAATGAAAACCGGCAGACAGGATTTCTCCCATCTGCCGGTATGCATATCCGTGATTTTATTTGGTCAGCTTGCGCGTAACCCGCCGGTTCTGGCTGTCTTCGAGCACGAGGGTATAGACGCCGCTGCTCAGGATGCGGCTATCTATGCTCAGCAGGTTGAGACCGCGGCTCAGTTCAAAGCTCTGCCGGAGCACACTGCGTCCCAGTCCGTCGAACAGGGTCGCTTTCATGATGCCTTCTTTTTCGGTCAGTACATCTACGGAAATCTGTTCGCTGAAAGGATTCGGAAAGGCTTTGACGGCAAACCCTTCAAAATTCAGGTGCATTTCCCGCACTTCCGACTGATACATCTGCCCGTTGGCATCCGCCCCTTTGATGCGGTAATAAAGCACTTCGCTGTGGTACTGGCCCACTTTCAGGTCTTTGTGGCTCAGCATGTGGCGGCCCTGGGGAGCGTAACGTCCGTCCACGGTAGCAAAGGTCTCAAAATGTACCCCATCGAGGCTTCTTTCGAGCTCAAAGTAGAGAATGCCGTTATCATTTACATATTCCCAGGTCAGCAAGGCATCTCCCTGCTCTGCTGTGGCCTCAAAATAGGTGTATTCGATGGGGAATGTGGGGTTGGTGCCGGTAATTCCCACGCCAAATCCGGAAAACCCGGAGGTGAAGGCGGCTCTGATATAGTAATAGGCCCCTCCGCTCAGGGTTCCGCTGGCAACAGGGGTGGCTACCTCGATCGGACCATCGGGATAAGGGTTGCCGGGGCTGACCCGCTTGATGGAGTCGGGGCTTTTTACGAGCCGGATATTGTTCAGCGCATTCACGCCCCCGGTAGCCGTCTGCCAGCCATTGACTTCGGCCTGGGTATAGTAGAGGGTGATGCGGTAGTTGCCATTGCCTCCGGGATTGTTGTTTGTGGGTTTTACGATGACCGTTTTGCTGGCCAGATCATACTGGTTATTGGCAGCGGCATTGTCCCAGAAATCCACCGCCCCTGTCCCTGCCCGGTCAATCGTTACATCGGTACATCCATAGTCATAGGTACCCTGGTTTTCGATGGTGGCGATAATGTCTCCGCTTACTTCATCGAAAAAGTGAACCGTTGCACCCGGACTCAGGTTGTGGTCGCGGGAGGCCCCCAGGTCGTCGGCTACTTTGGGGCCAGCCACTTTGATCGTGATATCATCCACGATAAAGGGCGGATTATTAGCTGTCGAATTGTCATTTACCCAGCCGAATGCCAGGTAGAAGCTGGTATTGTTTACGGCGTCAGGAAGTGTTATCGTACCTATGTTAGTTGAGGTATATCCTTGAATATTGTTAGCGAAAACAAAGTAGTTTGTACCATCAAATGAATACAGCAATCTTCCATAGTCATAGTAGGTGCCCCCAAGCAGCTCGCCATTACATCTGAACAGGAAAGACAGCTCCATATTGGAGGCCGCTGTTGCATTGATCAGCGGTGATCTCAGAAAGACACTGGAAGTGCGGATGCCGTTGTAGGTGACTCCCGTATTGTTGGAGGGGCTGATGTGCGCGCTCAGGCTTCCGTTGAGCGGCCCGGTAGTGTTGATCAGCCAGCGGTTCTGGTTGTTAGCGCTAATAAACTGTCCGGTTGCCCATCCGGCCGTAGAGCCTTCGAAGTTTTCGCTGAAAAGGGTGTACTCCAGCCCAGTCATCGGGTCTTTGTCGTTGTCAGTGATAGATACGCTGGCGCTTGTACTCCAGGGA
>RDXT01000527.1 GCA_004292985.1 Bacteroidota bacterium | reverse complement strand
ATCTCCTGGGTCTTTGCCGGAGCGCCTGCCGTCGCCGACGGGTCTCAGATTCCCTCCGCCCAGCTCGAAAAAATCCTGAAAACCTCTGCCAACTACCAGCTGCTGTCCAATGGCCTCGCGTATCCCTACTTCTTCATGACCCTTTCCGCCAAACTGAGAACGATTCTGGCTTCAGGCGTGCAGGCGGCTATCACTGCCAAAAAGAACCTTTGGAGCCTGGATAAAACGATGACCGGGATTGAACTGAAGCAACTTTCACAGCTTACAGGCGAGCATCTGGTGTTTCCATATCTCTTTCGCCGTCTGGTTAAAAGCCAGTTTCTGGGCATGATGCAGGACTATTGGAAAGCCGTGCTGGAGCAAAAGCCTTATACGCCCCAGACAGAATCACTGTTTCTCGACCGATTTTTTGAAGAGTCGAATCCCTACATATTTCTGATCAAAGAAAAAGACTTCGTGCGTCTGGACTCTGTGGCCGAGATTAGCGGCAGCCAGTTTAAACTCAAAACCCCGGCTTCGAACATTGTATTTCTGAGCTGAGCCTTAATCCCCCATGCAAATGCCCAGGCCCCTCGCGGTGCGGATCAGTTGCGAGCCAGGGTTGACATGGTTGTAGGTGGCGACAGCCTCTTCGAGCGTAACGTCCACGACGGCGTTGTTTCGCAGGGCTACCATACGCCCCCAGCTGCCTTCCAGCGCCATTTCGAAGGCCCGCACGCCAAAGGCACTGGCCAGCACCCGGTCGAAAGCCGTAGGGATACCCCCGCGCTGCACGTGGCCCAGCACTGTGGTGCGGATATCGGCCTGACATCCGGCGGCCTTGAGGTCTTCCATCAGCATCTGGCACACCCCGCCGAGGCGGAGGTTGCGGTAGCCGGTTTCAGTGGCGGTCTGCGCAACGGTTCTGCCGTCGAGGGCTTTGGCCCCTTCGGCGATCACAATATTGACAAAGGCGCGGCGACTCCGTGCATAGCGGGCCTCGATGCGCCTGAGTACTGCATCCAGGTCATAGGGAATTTCCGGGATCAGGCAGATTTCTGCCCCCGCAGCAATGGCGGTATGCAGGGCGATCCACCCGGCATCGCGGCCCATCACTTCCATGATCATGACCCGGTTGTGGCTGGCCGCCGTAGTTACCAGTTTGTCCATGGCCTCAGTCGCGATCTGCACCGCTGTCTGAAAGCCGAAGGTCATGTCCGTCGCCGAAAGATCATTGTCTATGGTTTTGGGAACGCCGATCACATTTACCCCCATTTGCTGCAACTGGAGTGAAATGCGCTGCGAACCATCGCCGCCGATGCTGATGATGCCATCAAAACCCGATTCGGCGATGCGCTGCAGCAGCAGGTCGGAGCGGTCTTCGGTGAGCCAGCTCCCGTCTTCCTGCCGCACAGGCCAGTGAAACGGATCCCCTTTGTTGGTGGTACCAATGATGGTGCCGCCCTGCACATGGATGCCCGATACAGCCGATTCGTCCAGCCGCACGATCTCCTGTGGAGAAAACATCAGCCCATTATAGGCCTCGATACTTCCATACACTTCCCAGTTGCTTTCCTGCGAAGCCCGCTTGACAATGGCACGGATGACCGCATTGAGGCCCGGACAATCTCCGCCTCCTGTTACGACGAGGAGTTTTTTCGGCATACAGAATAATTTTGCCTGAAACATACGTCAGATCAGGCTATTTTTCCAAACAGCTTCGCAGATGATATATGTCTTTGTCGCTTAATAAGCGACGGCAAGGGGCAGAGGCTCCTGTGCGACGAGGGGCTTTGGGGGATTAGGACCGGAATTCAGTGCGCCCATCAGGCAGTCTCCTGCTATGGCTTCCATCTGCCAGCGTAAGCTGGGGTCCGGAAGGTCGCGGGCGAGGTCGGTCATGGCGTTCACGGCGTCGAAGAGCGACTCCGAGCGCCGTACCCTGCGCATTGTGAGCATGCGGATGCGGGAAAGCCGTATGCCTCCGCCCAGAGACTCGATGAGGTTACTGAGGGAGTCGAGGATCACTTCGATCTGCTGGACCATGGCGGGGCTCATTGGGATCTGCTTCGCGTGGCGAAACTGCTCAGTTGTTTTTTGAAGGATTTCTTCTGAGGTATGGAGTGCCGTATGAAGGCTTTTTTCGAGAGATTCTTCGAGGAAGGGATTCAGACTGAGTTTCTCGTAAAAGTGAGAAACAGGCGCTATCATTCCGTTGGAGCAGACCAGGCGCAGGCTGAAAGCGGCGATGGTGGCTTCTTGTTCGTCTGCCATCACGGCAACCCCTCCCTGCAGGTCGTCGCCCTGGGAGATGGTAGTTTTGGTGGAGGTAACAGCGCGCAGAAACGTTTTTCCGTGCAGTTGCTGGGTAGTCAGGGAGGTGCCCTGATGTTCCTGTACTACTTTTTCAAATAAGGCAATGATCGGTTTCATAGGAGACTGGGTTGCTGAAATAGGTCAAAGGAGGTTTCCTCTTTTGTACAGTTAAGTTACATATTTTTTTTGATTTTTATTACATGCAAAGGTTTTCGGAAGCTATGCTGCGGCCATGCGGCGTATTTTTATGCAACTCTGCTGCCGCACATAGTCTTTAGTCCAAAAATACCAGTTTATGCGAGTGCTTATTTTGTGGAGCCTGTGTGTGTTTCCTGTGCTGCTGAGCGCAAGTGATACCCTTCGGGTGCGGATTGTGACGAAAGCCCGTCACCAGCCGGTGAACCATCTGAAGCTCCGGGTGGAGGGAAAAGACAGCCTGATGGGCCTCGATGAGCGAGGCTTTGTGAAAATAAAGCACCTGAAAGCCGGAAACTATACCCTGATCGCCGAAGGGGAGGGGTTTCGCCGCACGCTCCGGAAAATCGAGGGCAAAGAGTTTAACAGCAAAGACACGGTAAAAATAGAGGTAGTACCTTACTGGACCCTCAGCGGCTCCGAAAGCCTGTCCTTTGCCCAGGTGGGCTTCAGCGACTACTGGCAGGCAGGAGGGGCAAGTTCGGTAGCGGCCCGCGCCGAGGTCAAACTGAATCCGCGCTGGATCAGGGACAAACACGACCTCGACAGCCGGGTGCGCATGGCCTATGGCGTGATCCGCCAGGGTAAAAATGAGTGGCTGAAAAACGAAGACCAGATCGAACTGAGTGCCAAATATGGCTACCGCGTTTCGGAGCGTTTTCTGATCACTTCCCTTGCCGATGCGCGCTCCCAGTTTCACCAGACCTACAAAATCACCCGCGAAGGCTCACGCGGATCGCTGCTCTCCGACTTTCTCGCGCCGGGCTACTTCAATCTGGGCACAGGCATGGATTTTCAGGACAAAAAGAAGGGATTCAGTATCTATTATTCGCCCCTCAACACCAAACTGACTATTGTGCGCGACACCTCACTGTCCCGCCTCTACCTGCCTGCCGGATATGCCGGACGAACCGGGCGCTACGAACTGGGTTCCTACCTCAATGTCCGCTACAGCAAGGAAATTGTAAAAAACATTACCCTTCAGACCAAGGCCGATTTTTTCACCAACCACCTCCAGAATTTCGGCGCGATAGACATGAACTGGGAAACGCAGATGGCTTTTAAGGTCAATAAATATGTGACAGCCAATATATTGTCTCAGGTCATCTACGACGAGGACATCTTGTTTGACTTGCGCGACAGCACCGGGCAGCTTACGGGTAGCAAAGGGCCCCGCACCCAGTTCCGCCAGGCGCTGAATGTGGGCGTTACCCATGTGTTTTAAGGGGCAGGATCAGGAATGGCCTGATGCACCTCTTCGATTTCGCGGAGGATTTCGGGGCTGAGGCTCAGGTCAATGCTGGCGATATTTTCCCGCAACTGCTCCATCGAGGTAGCGCCGATGATGTTGCTGGTCAGAAAAGGCCGCGAGTTGACGAAGGCCAGGGCCATCTGGGTCAGGCTAAGCCCGTGCCGGGTGGCGATCTCCAGATAAGCGGCGGTCGCCTGGAGGCTCTGGGGGCTGTTGTAGCGGGTATATTGCTTAAAGCGTTCGATGCGCGTGCGGCTGAGGTCTTCGCCGGGGCGGTTAAATTTACCTGTCAGCCGCCCGAACGCCAGCGGAGAATAGGCCAGCAGACCGACCCGCTCGCGGATGGCTATTTCGGCCAGACCCACTTCAAAGAGGCGGTTGAGCAGGCTATAAGGATTTTGAATACTCGCCAGACGGGGCAGATTGTGCTTGTC
The DNA here is from genome assembly GCA_004292985.1 of Bacteroidota bacterium. Classification (GTDB taxonomy): domain Bacteria; phylum Bacteroidota; class Bacteroidia; order J057; family J057; genus RDXT01. Next base: position 421 of record RDXT01000527.1, on the reverse strand, counting down.
TGCCTCCTGCAAAAAGCGCATCACCCCCCAGGGAGCCTCGTTGGAGACGCCAAAATGGCGGATTTTCCCCTCCTGTACGAGTGCCTGCATCGTGCGGAGCACCTCCTCAAAATTATCCTGCCAGGCATCGGAAGGATCGTATTCGAAGCCTCTTTTTCCGAAAAAGTTCATCTTGCGCTCCGGCCAGTGCAACTGGTAGAGGTCTATATAGTCGGTCTGCAGGCGACCCAGGCTTCCTTCGACTGCCTCGCGGATCTGCGCCGGGGAGAAATCGAGCGGATTTCGCACAAAGGAAAAATAGGCCGAAGGTCCCAGGATTTTGCTGGCCAGAATCACCTTGTCGCGATTGCCCGTTTTGCGAAACCAGGAGCCAATGATCCGCTCGGTGCTGCCCTGGGTCTCTTTGCGGCCCGGAATGGAG
>RDXT01001019.1 GCA_004292985.1 Bacteroidota bacterium | reverse complement strand
CGGTGCAGGGCGACGCACGTGTAGCAGAGCAGTTGCGCGCGTTTCTAATGGAGGAACTGCCTGCGCATCCCGGCTTTTTTAAACGGCTGGCGATTCAGGCGCTGGAAAATGAGCCGCCCCTGAGTTTTTTGAAAAACTTTGTGGTGGAGCGCAGCGGAAAGCATAAAGACCAGTTCGACATTCAGCTTCGGGGCATTGCACCGCTGACGGATGCCGTGCGGGTACTGGCGCTGCATGCCGGCATCGGCGAAACCTCGACTTTTTTACGGCTGGAGCAATTAGCGGCTCATGATCCTGTCCAGCAGCAGCTTTATGAAGAAGCGGCGGACACCCTCACCCTGCTGCTGCGCCACCGCCTGAAGTACGCCCTCGAAGAGGGCGGTTCCGGTCGTTATCTCAACCCCGATCAGCTTAACCGCATCGAACGGCAGACCCTGAAATATGCCTTCCGCACCATTGGCGAGCTACAGGAGCTGATCAAAAACCGATTTACCTGAATCCGTGATCTACCTCCCCTCCCTCCTCAGTCTCCGGCGATTTCGCCTGCAAAAGGCCCGAAAACAGGGCCTGCTGCCGGACTGGGCGATGTCTTATCTCGATACATACAAGCAACAGCATTCAGCGAAACAAGCATGGAAAGAACTTCGTTTTGTGGTGTTTGACACCGAAACGACCGGGCTTTCGCACAGGCATGACCAGGTGCTTTCCATAGGCGCGATCGCCGTTGAAAAGGGCAATATCTATCTGGGCGACTCGATGGAACTGCTTTTGCAAAGAGAAGCGCCTTCTCAGGGGGAAAACATTGCTATTCACGGCATCATGCCCTCCGAATCGCGGGGCGGTATTCCTGAGGCTGAGGCCCTGGCCCGGTTTCTAAACTTCGTCCGGGGCGATATTCTGGTGGGTCATCACGTAGGGTTCGACATCGCGATGATGGAAAAAAGCATGAAGGGCCTCCACCCGGCATTTTCCTTGCACAACAGAGCCATAGATACGGCCCGCATGGCCCGCAGCATGGACCAGGCCAGGGAGCGTCACCGCTTTTTTCCCCTCGAAGAATACGACCTCGATACCCTTTGCCGCCGCTTCGATATCCGCCCCGGCGACCGCCACAC
>RDXT01001018.1 GCA_004292985.1 Bacteroidota bacterium | reverse complement strand
CGCCAGTTTCCGACGGCTTCCCTGGCCTATACAGGCATTTTGGTCTGGGATGCTCCGCCGCCATCAGCAGGAACGAACCTTTCCCTCATCCCCTATGTCGCCGGGGGCCTCACGCAAGACCCCGCTGGAAGCGAAGCCGCACCTACCCTGCGCGCAGGCGGCGATGCCAAATACTCCATCACTTCCTCCCTCAACCTCGACATGACCGTAAATCCGGACTTTTCGCAGGTGGAAGTGGACCGCCAGGTAACCAATCTGAGCCGCTTTGAGCTGTTTTTCCCGGAGCGCAGACAGTTTTTTCTCGAAAACAGCGACCTCTTCGACAACCTCGGCTATGCGCAGGTGCGTCCATTTTTCTCCCGCCGCATCGGCCTCAACAGCCCCATTCTGTATGGCCTGCGCGTGAGTGGCAAGCCCGACCGCAACTGGCGCGTGGGCCTGATGAATATGCAGACCCGCGCCGTGGACAGCACCGGGATTCCGGCACAGAATTTTTCGGTGGCTGCGATCCAGCGGCAGTTATTTGCCCGATCCAGCATCACCGCATTTATGGTCAACCGCGAGTCGCTGCCGCATGAGCCTCAGCCGGGTGAGCCGGAATACAGTGCATTTAACCGCGTGGCGGGCCTGGAATACAATCTCGCCTCCTCTAACAATATCTGGACGGGTAAGGCTTTGTTCAGCAAATCTTTTTCGCCGGGCAATCTGTCGGGGGCATGGGTGCATGCCGCGGGCCTGGCCTACAACCGCCGCCGGGTGCAACTGGCCTGGCAACATGAATACGTAGGACCCGGCTACCGGGCAGAGGTGGGCTTTGTGCCCCGGAATGACTATTTTAAAGTGAGTCCCACAGCGAATTTTCTCTTTTTTCCCGGATCGGAGAAGCTTGTGAATCACGGACCCTCCGCAGGCGCCACGCTCTATCTGGACCGCAATCTGCGGGATATCGAAAATGAAACCTATTTTTCCTGGAATGCCAACTGGCGCAACCAGAGCCGGGCTACGATCTGGATCGCGCACGACTATGTGTTTCTGCAAAAGCCCTTTGACCCCACCAATACCGGCGGCGATACCCTGGCCCGCAACACCGACTACCGCTGGAATGCCTGGGGTACA
>RDXT01000526.1 GCA_004292985.1 Bacteroidota bacterium | reverse complement strand
GCGGAGCCGTATAGGCCAGCACAGCGTCCACCCCCCGGATGGCGCGGCCCGCAAGCCATGCCCGCAGCCAGAAACCCACAAAGGCCAGCGCCCGGCGGATAAAAGACATCTTGTGCTGGTAGGCCACCGGCAAAACCTCGACCCGGATCCCTTCCCGCTCAAAAGAAGCGTTTTCTTTCAGCCCTGCCGAGGAAGTGATGAGCGTTACCCGGTGCCCTGCCTGCACAAAAGCGCGTGCCAGTTCCCAGGAGCGGCTGTTTCCGGGGGCTTCGGGTAAAATGAGGAGTTGCTGGAGGTAGAGCAGGTGCATCCGGGAGGGGAAAATTAGCGGGGGCGGTGCATCATCAGGTCCTCGATGGCGGGGGCGATCTCTGAAGCGGGTGCGCGGTTGAGCAGGCGGCGATGGGGCAGGCCCGGCGCTGCAACCCAGTGGTCTATGCCATTGACGGCGACGGTCAGGCGGCCCTGCTCCGTTCCCCAGAAAGGCTCGGGCCCGCGTATGGCTGCCCAGACCGCTGTCTGGTCCCAGCTAAAACGCCCGTCTTTGAGGGGCTGGGGGCCATAGGTTTCGAGGCAATAGGCATACGCATCGCGGACAGGGCTGGCCGTGTCGCCTTCGGCGACGAGACGATTTCCTGTATTGATCCGGATGCCGATCTCAAATCCGCTGAACAAAATGGGCGTGGGCCACATCCGGGCCACCAGCGAGGAAGCGACAGAGTCCGTTTTGACATTATATTCCTCGCCACCCGGAAAGGCCCCGGCCATTGAAACGAGGTGTCTTACCTTTTGAGCGACCAGTTCCCGGCCTTCCAGCGGACTAAACGCATCCGGTGGCGAGAGCAGCAACTGGTGCAGGTTGGTAAAAAAACCTACGGTAATGATCGTAACGCTGTGGTCCGGCGCTTTTGCGAGGGTTTTTCGGTAAATGCTGACTGCATCCGGAGCCGCGCTGCTGTCGGCAAAGGCATTCGGATGGCGCTCCCGCAGGCGGCGGGTCCAGCCATTGGGGGCTGTGAGGTAGGGGGCACTTTGTCCGCCAGGGCTGCCGATGGGCAGCTGGGGTCTGCCAAAATAGGTGTTCAGCACAGAGATCACCGCCGCCGCATCGGGGTGGGCATTGCTGCTGAGCGTTGCCAGAATCTCGGCCTCGCCTTTGTCAGCAAACGCGTGGAGCATGGCCAGGGCGCCCACATCGTCAAAGTCAGGGCCCATATCTGTATCAAAAATGACCCTGACGGGCTCTGCGCGGTCTCCGGAAGACCTGCAACCCGCCAGGGCCAGGCCCAGCGCTATGAGAAAAAACAGCCGCATTCCTTATTCGAAAATCTGATAGGCCTGCCACACGCGCGTTTCGGCATCGTAGAGCCAGAGGTGGCCATTGGCGTAGGAAGTGCGGAACATATCGTTTGTTACGGCAGACTGAGGCAGTTCAACAGCCGCTGTAAATTTGCCTGATTTCAGGTCGAAGAGGTAGATCTTACCCGTTTCATAGTCCAGAAGGCCGATTTCGTGCTTTTTGCAGCCGGTGTAGATCAGGGCAACCTCATTGACCGAGCCGGAGGAAGAGGGGCGGTTGTACAGCTGGGTTTCCTTCATAATTTTACCCGAAGCGGAAGAAAGGGTATAGAGGATTCCGTCAGAATAAAAAAGAAAGTTCCCTTTTTTAGGTTCCACCACGGCGCAGCTCTGCGGGTAGTCGGAGAGGGCTGTTTCTTCCAGCAGGGTTTGGTCGTAGCCCAGGGCATTGCCGCTTCCGTTTACCGACAGGCTAAAAACAGCACCATCGGTATAGCTATTGGCTTCGAGGCGGTTTTTGCGGGGATTCCACCACATGCCACGGGTATCCATGCCAGCGGTAGTCTGATATACAGGAGCGCCCTGCTGGTCAAAGGTTTCGAGGGGAAAAGCCGCGTTGCCTGCGATGACAGCATAATAGCGGCGCTGCACCGGGTTCCAGGCTACTGCGGAGCCATTCGTACCGCCTTCAGACTGCATTTCGAGGCGCAAAGACTCTTTTTTAGCCACATTCCGCGGCGTACACTGGGCATGGGCAGAAGAAACAACAAAGAGAAAGGAGCAAAGAAGGAGGGTGAACGATAAGATGAACGTGCGCATCATAATAGAGGTGTTTAATTACCGTGATAAAGTACGGAAAAACCCGAAGTTACACACGAATATATAAAAAGAGACGCAGGAGCATACCCCCGCGTCTCACAACCACTCAACTTATAACGTATATCTCCAGTCTTGCGTCTTGTGTCTTATATCTTCTGTCTCATATCTTCCTCCGACAGCCAGGTTCGCACATACTCTCCTCTGGGATCATAGCGTTTGCCCTGCGACACCACATTAAAGTAGCGGTTTTCACGGGGATCATTGCCCACGCCCGCCACATAATTCCAGTTGCCCCAGTTGCTGCACACATCATAGTCGAGCAGCAGCGACTCGAAATACTCCGCACCCATACGCCAGTCGAGGCCGAGGTCCCGCACCAGAAAAGAGGCTACATTCTGCCTGCCCCGGTTGGACATATAGCCTGTGGCAGCGAGTTCGCGCATATTGGCATCTACAAAGGCATATCCGGTTTTGCCCTCGCGCCAGGTGTCAAAGAGGCTCCAGTTTTGAGTGCCGTTGTTCTCCGTTTGGCGGATACCGCCTTTGTGAAAGATCGCACTTCCGTATTTTTTAGCCACAAAGCGAAAATAGTCCCGCCAGATCAGTTCGAAAATAAGCCAGTAGGTGGACTCATTTTTCTTGCGCTCTCTTTCATATTGCTGCACCTGGTCGTAGATATAGCGGGGCGAAATACAGCCCAAAGCCAGCCAGGGAGATAGTTTGGAGGAGTAATCGGCTCCCAGCAGGCCATCACGGGTATCTTTATAGATCCGGAGGCAGTCTTTTTGCCAGAAATAATCCTGTAAGCGCTCCAAAGCAGCCTTTTCTCCTCCCTTAAAAGGCCATACAGCCCGTATATCTTCCTCTTTTGCCTCAAGTCCCAGCTCACAGGTCGCCGGAATCACCCCCGGATCAGGTACAGGGGGCGAAGTGAGGCGCGAAGGGATCGAAAACTGTGCCCTTACCTCCGTAGATTTCTCTACCTGCTTGCGAAAATGGGTAAATATATCCGGCAGGGCGTGTACCGGCATCGGGAGGTCTTCTATGTGAAACAGCGTGGCGCCCCAATACAGCTTCAGCGGAACGCCCTGGCGGAGCAAAGCCGTTTCGAGGGCGGCTTCCACCTGCACTTCTTCCTGTGCGACCTCTTTGTGGGCAAATACTTTACTGGCACCATAGGTCCGCACCAGTTCCGGAATCACCTCCTCCGGTTTTCCATGTTGTACAAGCAACTCGCTTCCGCAGGCACGCAGGGCACTTCGCAGGGCCTGAAGGCTCTCCATCAGGAAACGCGCCCGAAAATATCCGGTCTTCTCAAATCCCAGCGAGGTTTTGGCAAACATCCTGGGGTCAATACAATATACATGCAGCACCGTCTCAGCACCCTCATGCGCCCGGCAGAGCGCTTCGTGGTCGTGAAGACGCAGATCGTTACGGAACAAGACAATCGCACACTGTGATTTCATAATTTCAAAACTGTTTGAAACCTAAGAAAGTTTGTAAAAGGCAGCATTTATTTTGATTTTGCCTCACAGAATCATACGTACCCTATGCGCACATTTTTGGGAAAAGCGGGCATTGTCCTGCTGCTGAGTGGCTTACTTGTCTCTTGTCGTGAACAGCTTGCTGAGAAAGAGGCGGAACCTTCAAAACGGGGCCCCATTGTATCAAAAGCGATGGTTGTCAGTGCCCACCCTCTGGCGAGCGAAGTAGGGGTAGCGATTTTGCAAAAGGGCGGCACGGCGGTGGACGCAGCCATTGCGGTGCAGTTTGCGCTGGCGGTGGTCCATCCTTCGGCAGGTAATATCGGCGGCGGCGGTTTTATGCTGGTGCGTGCAGCAGATGGAACGGTACACAGCCTCGATTTTCGCGAAAAAGCGCCTGCTGCTGCCCAGCGCAACATGTATCTCGACAGTGCAGGCGGCGTCATTGGCAACCTGAGCTGGCTGGGCCACCAGGCATCGGGCGTGCCGGGGGTAGTGGAGGGTATGTTCGCTGCCCACGACTCTCTGGGGACCCTTCCCATGCAAGATCTCATTCAACCGGCCATTGACCTTGCTGAAAAAGGCCATCTACTTACCCAAAAAGAAGCGGAGGGCCTCAATGAGCAGCACGAAGACCTCCTGAAATACAATACACGGCCCACTGCCTATACAGATTCTGCTATTTGGGAGGCAGGAGACCGCATTTTTCACCCGCAACTGGCCCTTACCCTCAGCCGTGTGCGCGATCTGGGCCGGAAAGGCTTCTATGAAGGAGCTACTGCCGATAGCATTGTCGCTGAAATGAAGCGCGGCAAGGGCCTTATCACCCATAAAGACCTCAAAAACTACCGCAGTGCCTGGCGCGAACCGATCCGTGGCAGCTACCGGGGCTATGGTATCATTAGCATGGGGCCGCCTTCGAGCGGAGGAATTGCCCTGATGCAGCTGCTGAAAATGGTGGAGCCTTTTCCGCTGGGTCAATATGGCCGCCACAGTGCCGAAGCTGT
>RDXT01000525.1 GCA_004292985.1 Bacteroidota bacterium | reverse complement strand
GATACAGACAGGCAGCAGCGTTACCCGGTTTAAAGCAAATGACCTGGTAGCCGTAGGCTGTATGGTAGATAGCTGCCGGACCTGCGAAAGCTGCCGCGAAGGGCTGGAAAACTACTGCGAAAAGGGCATGACAGGCACCTACAATTCGCCAGACCCGCACTTAGGCCTGCATACCTATGGTGGCTACTCTGAGCGGATCGTTGTGGATGAGAGTTTTGTGCTGCGGATGCCCGAAAACCTGGACCCTGCGGCTGCCGCGCCCCTGCTCTGTGCGGGTATTACCACTTACTCGCCCCTGCGGCACTGGAAGGTTGGCCCCGGCAGCCGGGTAGGGATCGTCGGTATCGGCGGACTGGGACACATGGGTGTCAAACTCGCCAAAGCCCTGGGTGCCCATGTGGTGGTCATCACAACCTCTGCCTCCAAAACTGAAGATGCCAAACGCCTGGGCGCAGATGAGGTGATCCTCTCTACGGATTCTGCCCAGATGAAAGCGAATGCGGGTACCCTGCATTTTATCTTAGACTGCGTCTCCGCCCCGCACGACATCAACGCGTATCTGAGGCTGCTCAAACGCGATGGTCAGCTTACCCTCGTCGGAGCGCCCGTGGACCCGCTGCCCGTAGCACCGTTCAGCCTGATCCCCACCCGCAAAAGTTTTTCCGGCTCCATGATCGGCGGCATTGCCGAAACCCAGGAAATGCTCGATTTCTGCGGCAAACACCAGATCACCTCCGACATCGAGCTGATCCGGATTCAGGACATCAACCATGCCTATGAGCGTATGCTGAAAGGAGACGTGAAGTACCGGTTTGTGATAGATATGGCCTCGCTGAAGGAATAAGCGGTGGCTCCCTGTGTACCAACAGCTTTGATCGGATGGGTCATGTGATCAGCGGTTGCTTGTAAGTGAGTATGTTTACTGGTCGAAGGGGAATGTTAAATTGCTCCCACCCGATCATTTTATTAGTCAAAGCATTCGGTATATTTCGAAAGTCTGGTATATTTACTACTCACATACTCTCAACGAACACACATGAGACCCATCATCCTGCTGCCCCTGCTCCTCTGGAGCATAGGCATAGTGGCCCAGCCAGGTGCCGACAGCTTGCGACAAGTTTGGCAGGGGTCATCCCGCCCCGATACAGCCCGGCTGAATGCCGCCCACCAGTTAGCATTTTCCGTATTTCGCCGTGCACAGCCTGACAGTGCGATGCACTACGCGCAGCTTGCGTATCAACTGGCGGAGTCCCGCAAGCTGAAAGCGGGCATGGCCACGGCCCTCACCGATCAGGGCATCCTCTATACCGACCGGGGCGACAGCGCCCAGGCCGTTGGGGCACTGACCAGGGCCCTGGAGCTCAGCGAGGCACAAAAAGACCCTACACTGGCGGCCCTTGCCCTTCGCCAACTGGGTAGTCTCTATGAGCAAGCCGGGGAAGATGACCGGGCACTCGGCTATTACCAGCGTGCCTTCGCCTATGCTGACAAAACCCAGGATCCCCTCCTTAAAGCCCGCATACAAACATCTGTCGGAAATGTCCTGAGAACACAGGGCAAAACGCGGGAAGCACTCGATCTGCTGGGCCGCAGCCTGGCTACGTTTGAGTCAGCCGGCAGCAAACAGGATATGTTTCGGGTGCTGATGGGCCTGGGCGGTTTGTTTATGCTCCTGAATGAGCGGGACCAGATGCTGGCACATTATAGCCGTGCACACCAGCTGGCTCAGGAACTGCAAAACCCTGCCTGGCTGGCTGCCAGCACCGAGGGACTCGCGATTGCATACGAACAGCGGCAGGACTATACAACCGCCCTCGGCTACTACCAGCAGGCTGCCGCCGCACATGAAAAAAATGGCAATAAGCCGGCCCTTGCCATCACCTATCACAACCTCAGTTCGCTGTATTCTGGTATAAAAGACTACGATCAATCCCTCAGCTACGCCCGCAAGAGCCTGGCGATCCGGGAGGAAATGGGGGAAATCAGTGGGATTATCGCGTCTAAACACAATATTGCAGGGATCTATTACTTCAAAGGTGACTACGACGAGGCGATCCGGCTGGAAACAGAGGTATATGAAAAGGCGCGGGAACTGAACCTGCCGTTTATGCTCACGCCTGCTACGGGTGCGCTGTCCGGGATGTACGAGGCAAAAGGGATGTACAAAGAAGCCCTGAAGTTTCGCAATTTGTTTACCAGCATTCGCGACAGCCTTAACAATTCTGAAAATCAGAAGGCCATCGCTGGGTACGAATTCAAGCAAAAAGCCCTCACAGACTCCCTGGCCTTTGTGCAGCAGCAGGCAGCTACCCAGGTATCCTACCAGCGGCAGCTCGCCCAGCGCAACTACCTGCTCTTCGGCGGGCTGGGGCTGGCGGCCTTCGGCTTTATTTTCTTCCGCGTGCGGCAGCAGCGCCGCGCCCGCGAGCAGGCCCTGACCCTGGAGCGGGAGCGCAGCGAGCGCCTGGAGCAGATAGACCGCCTCAAGGACCAGTTCCTCGCCAATACCTCCCACGAGCTACGCACCCCCCTCAACGGCATCATCGGCATCTCCGAGGGCCTGCTCGACCAGGACCTGGACCCCGGCACCCGCTATAACCTTGGAATGGTCGTCGCCTCCGGCAAGCGCCTGGCCTCCCTCGTCAACGACCTGCTCGACTTCTCCCGCATCCGCAACGCTGACCTCGTGCTGCGCCAGCGGCCCCTGCACCTACGCTCGCTGGTGGATGTGGTGCTTCAGGTCTCCTACCCACTCACCCAGGGCAAAAACCTCAAATTGCTCAACGAAGTCTCAGGAGACTTACCAGCCGCCTTCGCCGACGAGGACCGCCTGACCCAGGTGCTGCACAACCTCATCGGCAATGCCATCAAATTTACCGAGTCAGGCTTCATACGGGTGGACGCCCAGGAAAAAGACGGGCAACTGCTCCTCTCCGTCACCGACACAGGCATTGGCATCCCCGAGAACAAACGCGAAGCTATCTTTCAGGAATTCGTCCAGGCTGATGGCTCCATCCAGCGCGAGTACGCAGGTACCGGCCTGGGCCTGAGCATCTCCAAGTACCTTGTCGAGCAGCACGGCGGCAGGATGTGGGTCGAGTCTGAAGTCGGCAAAGGCTCCACCTTCTTTTTCACCCTGCCTCTATCCACCGAAAAAGCTGAGGCCGCCTCCCAGGCCGCTCAGGCGCGCCTCACTCCCCTCATGCCCACGCCCGACACCACCCAGACCCAGGCCCTGGGCCAGCTCTTGGCCAGCAAAACCAGTGGCCAGCAGGTGCGCATTCTCATCGTGGATGATGAGCCCATCAACCACCAGGTGCTCAAAAACCACCTGCGCGGCGGCCAGTTTGAAGTGGCCTCCGCCATGAATGGCCAGGAAGCACTGGTGCTGATCGAGGGCAGCCCCAAGTTTGACCTGATCCTGCTCGACATCATGATGCCCCGCATGTCGGGTTACGAGGTCGCCCAGAAAATCCGCGAGACCCACCTGCCTTCCGACCTGCCCATTATCATGATCACTGCCAAAAACCAGGTGGCCGACCTCGTACAGGGCCTCCAGACCGGGGCCAACGACTACCTCGCCAAGCCTTTTTCTAAAGACGAATTCCTCGCCCGCCTCGGCACCCACCTCAACCTGCGTCAGATCAACACCGCCACCCGCCGCTTTGTGCCTGAGGAATTTATTCGCTCCCTGGGCCGCAGCGGAATCACCGAGGTGCAGGTCGGCGACAGCATAGACCGCGAGGTGACGGTACTTTTTTCTGACATCCGGGGCTATACCACCCTGGCCGAGACCATGACCCCGCAGGAGAACTTTGCATTTGTCAACGCCTTCGCCCGCCGCATGGGTCCGGTGATCCAGCAACATCATGGCTTTGTAAACCAGTACCTCGGCGACGGCATTATGGCTATCTTCCAGCAGCAGCCCCATGACTCGCTCCAGGCAGCCATCGGCATGCAACTGGCCCTGCGGAATTACAATGAGGAACGCAAAGCAACGGGCCGGATGCCGCTTCGCATCGGCATCGGCATGCATACCGGCCCGCTCGTGATGGGTATCATCGGCGACGACCACCGCTCCGATGCCGCCGTCATCGCCGACACCGTCAACACAGCCTCCCGGCTCGAAGGCCTCACCAAATACTACGGAGCCAATATCCTCCTGAGCGAGGTAAGTTTTGCCGCACTCGAACCTGCACTACAGGCCCAGTGCCGCTACCTCGGTCTTGTACAGGTCAAAGGCAAACAGGAGCCTATGGGTATCTATGAGTGTTTTGCAGGTGATGCACCCGCCATAGGAGAGCAAAAGCGCATCAGCCGCCAGCAGTTTGAGAGCTACCTGCATGACTTCATCCTGGGTAAGATGGATGACGCCCAGCATGGATTTGCTAAACTGGCCGCCGATGTCCCTGAAGATCAGGCAGTCCAGCGCTTACTGCGGCAATCGGCACTGTATCTTCAGGCGGGCTTACCATCAGGCTGGGCAGGGGTAGAGGTCATGGAGGGGAAATAATGTATCCCACATTCCGCATAAAATCCCTTTGTTTTACCTGATAATTTGCATAAATTTCGTGCAAATTATCAGGTAAAATGCACGAAAGAAGTATATA
>RDXT01001017.1 GCA_004292985.1 Bacteroidota bacterium | reverse complement strand
AAACCACCGTTGCTCCCGGTTTTCGTAGCGGATGTTGATAAACAACCAGAATGCCGCATACGAAAACAGCAGGGTGAGCAGACCATTGATGATCAGCAGGGGCAGATTTTCGGCGCGGAACATCGTCTCATTCAAGTGAAAGGTAGTCCAGAGCGGAAGCTGAAGGAAGAGAATTCGCGTTACCTGGAGCGTGGAGGATTGCAGGCGCGCGATAGTCTCCTGGGTTTTTAGCACCGGCTCGCTGATGTCCACCTGCCGGATCAGCACAAGCTGGTAGAGATAGAGGCCGATGGCTATTTTGGTCAGCACAACCTGGAGGATCGCAGATACCAGAAAGAAGGGGCTGGCTATATGGAATAGGTTGATAATCAGCGTATCTACAAACAATACCCACACAATACCTACCGCCAGCGCAAATACCTTCAGCGGCGTCATAGAGGCCAGCGAGGATGTGACCTTCATGCGCGAAATATCTTTGGCATTTTGGCGGGTCTGAGAAATGTTTTTTTCCAACTGGCTGCCATAGGTTTTCCAGAGGGCCAGAATTTCAGCGTTTTCCATGAGAATCAGGTGTTAATGAGTGAAAACTTTACTTTGAGCCGAGCTTTGATACGCCCCACTTTGGTCGCGACATTGCTCACTGAAATCCCCAGGATTTCAGCGATTTCTGCCTGCGGTTTTTCCTCCAGATACAAGAGAATCAGGGCTTTGTCTAATTCTTTGAGTTCAGAAATAAACTGCTCCAACAAGGCAAGCTGCTCCTGCTGTTCGCTTTTGTCCGTTTCCTGCACCGTGGGTGCCGCGTCGCTGAGCGGGCTGCTGTGCGTTTTGCGGGTCCGTTGTTTGCGGTAAAACGAAATAGCGACATTCAGCGCGATGCGGTAAAGCCAGGTGGAGGCTTTGTAGGCGCTGTTGTAGCCGGGCAGGGCGCGCCAGATCTGGATCATCATTTCCTGAAGGAGGTCCTGCCTGTCTTCCTCATCCGGGCAATAGGTGCGCGCTACCTTATGCAGGATGCCCTTGTGGGGGGCGATCAGTGCCTGAAACTGCCTGTTTTGTTCCTGAATGTCCATGCGTCAGAGGGAAAGTACCAAAGATTTTCCCAATGATTCGCAGGTG
>RDXT01000524.1 GCA_004292985.1 Bacteroidota bacterium | reverse complement strand
GCTAAAGGGGGCCGCCCCTCCTGCGGTTACGGCAGAAGCTGTCCCGCCGTTGCCACCCTGGGCAGGCGTAGCCGTGATGCTGACGCCAAGGGTATCTGCCACCTGCGGTACCACCACATCGATTGTCGTCGCACAACTGGCCGCATCTACGACCGTTACGGTATAGGTGCCGGGGCATACGCCGGGCCGCGCCTGATCCCGAATGCCATCGCTCCAGAGATAGGCCGTCTGCCCTGTAGCGCCTGTTACCGTCAGCTCGATGGCACTGGCGCAAGGGGTACAGTTGCCCAGGTCCACGGTCGCGCTGGCAGCCAGGGTACAGTTGGCATTGGCGACCGGTACATAACAGAGCTCCAGCGACCAGTCTGTCAGGTTGCCGCCATCCTGCGGATAGGAGTCCGCAATGCGCAGGGTCCAGTTGCCCAGCGGGTCTTGTCCGTTAAACACCGACATCGGGCTGCCTGGCTGATACAGACTGCTGTCAGTCGGCGGGCAGGGAATGCTGCTGTACAGGGCAGCGGCCTGGTCATCGAAGCGGATATTAAAGTCGTCTTCGTCCCCGCAGACAGGCCCCAGCAGGGTGGAGGTTGTGCCTGCCGGACTGATGAGCGAAAAGGTAAGGTCATTGATCCAGGCATGTGTTCCCCTCAGCACAGGCACATTTACGTCGGTCAGTACCGCAGATACCGGGAAAACAATATGCGCAAACACCGTAACCGTATCGACAGGGTCAATGGCCAGCGGCAGGCCTGTGCTCACGAGGGTCGTGCAGACCATTGCCGCCGTCGCAAACTGATACGTAGGCCCAAAAGCACCCGTGCCGCAGGCATTAAGGGCCTGCACCCGCCAGTAAAGGGTGTCGCTGTGTGGCAGGATTTCGCTGAGCTGAAAGGAATTGCTGCTCAGGCCCGCCTGTGTGAACAGAATCGGCGAAAAACCCGGATTATCTGCCACCTGCAAGGTGTAGGTATCGGCACCCGGCTCCAGGCTCCAGGCCATCAAAGGGGTGAGCGGTACTTGAATGGCCCCATTAACGGGCGCCACAGGCAGCACCGGCCCCGGCTGGTCCGGGCTGATCGTGAGCAGTACCGGGATGGACTGGCTGCCACTGGCTGAGGTCCCTGTCACAGTGATCGGGTACAATCCGGGCGCAGCAGCGCCTAATCCGCTGATTGTCAGCGTTGCCTGGCCGCCCGCCACGATAGAGTCCTGGCTGAAAGCCGCAACAACACCCTGCGGCAGCGCAGATACCGCCAATCCGCCTACGGTCAGCGCCTGGCCTCCTGTGGCATTAACCTGTACCGATAGGGTCAGCGAGTCCTGGGCACAGGAAACGAGCGTATTGGGGGTCGTGCTGAGCACAAAGCCCTGCGGAGCGGGGCCTATGCTGAAGGAATGGTCAGAAATATCGAAAAAAATGTTTCCGGCACATACCACCATCACCCGTGCCGAGTCGGTATTAAGGGCCGGAACCGCTACTACCGCCGTGCCCGTGTTGGGAAGACCTGTCGCCAGCACCAGCGGATAAGACAATCCGCCATCGGTAGAGAGCAGGATGTCCACCTCGGCGCAGCTGATCGGGGCCAGCTGGGTACCGGCTACCGCCCATTGGACGAGTTCCTGCCCGCCTGCATGCCAGTAAATGCCTGTTGTGTCGGGGCTGGTGACTGCAAACGGACCTGCGGCATCGCTGACCGTAACCGTAGCGCTGCCCTGATCGGCACAACCGCCGCCGGGGGCATTGTCGCGGACAGAAACCCGGAAGTGCAGTTCGCGGGCTACGACCGGCAGCACCTCCCAGTCAAAGGGTCCGCCATTCGCCAGGCTTTGCAGGGCCGGAAAATAACGGGTAGGGCTGGACGAAGGCTTGATAGTCCTGAAATTAGGGCCTCCTGTATTAGAAGGCAGGGGCGGCTGGGGGCTTAGTTCGCTGTCAAACTGTTCCCAGCAGTAGGTGAGCGGATCTCCGTCGGGGTCACTCGCACTGGCGCTGAGAAAAAACGGTGTGCCCTGCGGAATGATATACTGCTGTGCGCTGCCCGTAACCTGAGGTGCTGTATTGGACAGGGCAATGGGGGTGCCGCAGGTGCTGCCGCCGCCCGTGGCGATAAAATCAGACATTTCCTTCAGGTTGTACCCGTGGAAATAATCGTCGGAATTAAGCTGTACGTTGTCGCCGCAGATACCCGCGTAGGCCATGATGGTGGAGCCGCTGCCCGGCTCTACGGCTGTCGGCGTGTTGGGGTCGGTGTTGCCGCAGCCCCGGAAAGGGTGGCTGCCCGCAAACTGGTGGCCGATCTCGTGGGCTACATAGTCAATATCAAAAGGGTCTCCCACCGGAGAGCCGAGACCCGTAAAGCCGATGGCTTTGAACCCTGATCCGCAGACGGCACCGTAAGCAGCAGCGCCGCCCCCTTCGGTACCGAAGACATGGCCGATGTCATACTGGCTGTCGCCGATAAGACTGTCTGTAAGTGCCTGATTTTCACCCAATAGCGAACCGCCGTTGTTGTTGGTGAAAGGGTCTGTCAGGGGGTTCAGAAAAATAAGGGTGTCATTATTGGCGATGAGGTTCATGCGCACCGCAAATTCACGCTCATACACGCCGTTGATCCTGTTCATGGTCGTGACCATAGCTCCCAGCACTAGGGGCACTGTACCGCCATGAAACTGGGCATACTCGCCCGTGCAGGAAAGCGCCATCCGGTATGTGCGCAGCTGACAATTGCCCAGGGGTTTATGGCCCTGAAAGGGTTCATCAACAGGCGTCCGGTCCATCGGAAGATCAAATGAGCAGGAAAACAACTGTTCGGCCTGGGGAACAAAATCCTGTTTTGCATAGACCTGATACAGCCCGTCCTCTCCCTGGTACAAGGGGTCAATAAATACCGTACCCTGCTGCTGTGTAAAGATCATGGCATGAAAACCCTGCGGGGTCAGGTCAAAGCGAAGTGTCATCGCAGGATCGTCGAGGGCGCGGCCTGCATAGGTGCGGATGCCGGGATAGCGTGCCGACAGGCCCGGCTCCATAACAGGCGACTCCCATACCCGGAAGCGGATGAGTTTACCATCTGAGAGGGGTATCTCCATCACGGGCGCCTGGCTGGGAACAGCCGGGATCTGCTCTATCGGGGCTTTTTCCAGCAGGAGACGCAGGGCGCTTATATCCAGCCCGAAACGCTGATATACCTGAGGATAGATGTGGCGTCTGGCAGCAGGAGGGACCTCCGCCTGGGGCATCGGCTCCCAGAGAGCGTCCTGCGCCTGCACATACACAGAAAAAAACAAACAACACAGTAGGAGCGAACGGTACATAGTCAGATAGATAAATAGGGAACTGGCTGTCAGAGCCGGATGTAAGCATCGAATATATACATTTTTTTTCCTTTGAACAGCAGTCTGTCTTACCGGGATACAGGCAGGATTCCGTTCCAACAAGGACGTATATCCATATTTTTGTCCGGACTTGCTTTATCGGGAAAAGTTAGTGCGAATAAATGTCAATATTGTACAAAAACTGGTAAATTAACGAGCAGCATCTGTGCTTCCCGGCGCTTAGTTTTGTCTTATTCGTTTCACCCTTTGAATACTACTCCGATGGAAAACAAACCCGGTACGATGAACCCCACCATGGTCCCCACCATGAATCCTACCATGGTCCCGAACAATGCCCACACCGACATTCCAGGCAACCCCTCCACTGCCATGAGCAGCCAGATCAAACTCAGCGACCGCTCCAACGGACAGGCGCTGCGGGTGCTCAGCGAGGAAGACTGGAAATTCTGGATTGAAAATGGCTATGTGATTGTAAAACAGGCTGTTCCCCGTGAGCAGGCCCTGCGTACCGCCGATTTTATCTGGGAATTTGAAGAAAAAGACCCCCACAATCCCGAAACCTGGTATGCCCCGCCCCGCGCCGAAATGAAGATGAAAGAACTTACCGGCACGGGCATGGTGGAGGTATATAACAACCAGCACCTGTGGAACAACCGCCAGATGCAGCGCGTGTATGACGCTTTTGTGGACGTATGGGGCACCGAAAAACTCTGGGTAACGATAGACCGCGCCAACCTCAATTTCCCCATTCGTCCGGGCTTTGAATACAAAGGATTTATCCACTGGGACTACGATCCCGAAACCAAACCCCAGCAGGTGCAGGGTGTGCTGGCCCTGGCCGACCAGACCGACGAAAACATGGGTGGTTTTCAGTGTATTCCGGAGCTGTTTCGCACCTACGACACCTGGAAACTGACCCAGCCCGAAGACCGCGACCACTTTAAACCCGATGTCACAGGCCTGGAGGAACATTTCGTTAAAGTAAAACTCGAAGCAGGCGACCTGCTGATTTTCCACAGCGCCCAGCCCCACGGCATCCGCCCGAACCGCTCCGAAAACAAAGTCCGCATCGCGCAGTACATCTCCATGATGCCCGCCGAGGAAGACAATGCCGCCCTGCGCGAGTGGCGCGTCAATTCCTGGAAAAACCGCATCGCCCCCGAAGGCTACGCCTTTCCCGGCGACCCCCGCAACTGGGAACAAACCCGCTATGAAACGGCTGAACTGAACGATCTGGGCAAAAAACTCCTCGGACTCGAAACATGGTAACATTCCCCCACAATCAGGC
>RDXT01001016.1 GCA_004292985.1 Bacteroidota bacterium | reverse complement strand
AATAGGGAAGCCTTTCACGTCGGCCACGTCCATCAGGGGGTTGTCCTGATTTGGCGTTGAGGACACAGCTACCTGACCCTCGCCCGTGGCCACGAGCCATGCCCAACCCGAGCCGAAGCGCGTAGTTGCCGCCTTCGTAAACTCGACCTTAAAGGCGTCGTACGAACCGAATTTCTGATTGATGGCTTCGGCTAGTTCGCCTACCGGCTGACCGCCCCCATTGCCCGACAGGATATTCCAGAACAGCGTGTGGTTGTAATGTCCACCCCCATTGTTCCGAACGGCCACCGGATGCTGGCTCACATTGGCCAGTAAATCGTCCAGCGACTTATTTTCCATGTCAGTACCAGCCACCGCGTTGTTGAGGTTTGTCACATACGCGTTGTGGTGTTTACCGTGGTGAATCTCCATGGTTTGCTGGTCGATGTTGGGTTCGAGCGAGTCGCTCGAGTAGGGTAGCGGATCTAAGACAAATGCCATTGTTTGAGTTGATTTTAATGAAACTGATCGTTCGTCGGGTTAACACGGCACGCTAGTTTTATGTTCACGGGGCATAAAGAGCGAACGAAACAAAGAGTGAGATAGCGTCTGACCAGATTCCATTCATCCTTTATCACGTTCGCTTCACCGCATCTTGCGAAAAAACTGCTCCAGCAACAATTGACTCTCCTCGGCCAACACCCCCGTTTCGATGCGGGTTTTGGGATGGAGCAACAACGGCTGTACCCGACTGTAGCCTCGCTTGTCGTCGCTTGCCCCGATCACTAGTCGGCTAATCTGCGACCAAAACAGGGCACCTGCACACATCACGCAGGGTTCGAGCGTCACATAGAGCGTGCAGTTAGTGAGGTATTTGGCATTTAGATGGTTCGATGCTGCTGAGATAGCCAGCATTTCGGCGTGGGCCGTCACGTCGTGCAGGCGTTCGGTCTGGTTGAAACCCTTGCCAATCACTCGGTTCTGACACACGACCACCGCCCCCACGGGAATCTCACCCACATTGGCGGCTTCTTGCGCTAGTTGCAGGGCAATGTTCATGAAATAGTCGTCGGAGAACATAGTAGCAGTAGGCAGTAGGCAGTAGGCAGTTGGCAGTTGGCAGTTGGCAGTTGGCAGTTGGCA
>RDXT01001015.1 GCA_004292985.1 Bacteroidota bacterium | reverse complement strand
GCTCGGCCGGCGGCAACCTGATCCTGGCGGCCACGGCTGAGGAAGAAATCTCCGGAGCAGGAGGAATTGCCTCTATCCTGCCCGATCTGGGTCCGCTTGCTGCCGGGATTGTGGGCGAACCGACGGGTATGCAGATGGCCATTGCGGAAAAAGGGCTGATGGTCCTCGATTGTACTGCGCATGGCAAGGCCGGACACGCCGCCCGTGAAGAGGGAATCAACGCTATCTATCTCGCGATGGAGGCTATGGCGTGGTTTCGCAGCTACTCATTCGAAAAAGTAAGCGAATTTCTCGGCCCAGTGAAAATGAGTGTAACCCAGGTTCAGGCAGGTACGCAGCACAATGTGGTTCCCGACCGCTGCACATTTGTGGTGGACGTGCGGACAAATGAGCTATATAGCAATGAAGAAATCTACGAGCTGATCAGCCAGCAGGTAAGCTGCGAGGTAAAGGCCCGCTCTTTCCGCCTGCAATCCTCGCGCATGGACCCCGCGCATCCGCTGGTGCAGGCAGGCCTCGCATTGGGCAGAACAACCTACGGCTCCCCTACCCTATCCGACCAGGCCTTGATGCCTTTCCCCACCCTGAAGATGGGACCCGGCGATTCGGCCCGCTCCCACAGCGCCGACGAGTATATCCGCCTCTCCGAAATAGAAGAAGCGATCCCTTTATACATCGCGCTGATCGCTCATGCCGCCGGGAATCTGCACAATCATACAGGGAATCGGCACGCCTGATAATTCCCGCTATCAAATCCCAACGCAATGCTCCATTTTTGAGTATTGCATATGTGAGCGCTCCTGAAAACAAGCCACATTTAAAGTGACAGAGTCATGAAACGGAACCTTTTACTCATCGCAGTTTTTATCCCGGTCTTTTTCGGACTGAGGGCAGGAACTCCCGCACTTCCCGAAGAGACAGACAATACAAACGCAGGTACGCTTGCTGTGCATTCCGTGCAGGGAGCCACCTGGGGCGACGACCCCTACTACGACGATTACGACGACGATTTCCGCTACTCGCGCCGCCCGCCTGCGCCGCTTTCATACGACCGAGCGCAACTATGGCTCCTGGAGCTATTATGACCCCTATTATACCAGCGACATCTATTTTGTGATCGGCACTTCTTACTGGGATCAATGGAATACCTGGTATAATCCCTGGTCTTACCGCAACTCCGTAACTGTGACCCGAAGCTGGGGTTGGGGATTTTACTCCAGTACCCGCGTATATACCAATGGATGGAACCCCTGGGGCTACCCGACGGCTGTATATTATGCCCCCACCTGGCAATATGGAGGATTTTACGATCCTTTCTATGGCAGCACCTGGAACAACTGGAACTATGGCTATAACACTGGGTATTATGGCGGATACAACAGAGGCTACCGCCGCGGCTACAACAATGGCTATAACGACGGATATGCCTGGGGCTACAATGATGGCTATTACAATGGCTACTCAAATGGATACTCCAACGGATACTGCGATGCCTACGGACGGGGTGGTTACAATGACTACTGGTGGTACCGC
>RDXT01000523.1 GCA_004292985.1 Bacteroidota bacterium | reverse complement strand
GCCAGCGAGCGTTTTCTGAGCGAACTCAGCGGCGTGAGCGAACCGGAGCAAAAGCGCAAAATTATTGGCCGGGTATTTATCGAGGTATTTCAGGAAGAAGCCAATAAGCTCGAAAGCATTTCCTGGCTGGCGCAGGGCACTATTTACCCCGACGTGATCGAGTCGGTTTCGGTTAATGGCCCTTCGGTAACCATCAAATCGCACCACAACGTAGGCGGCCTTCCCGAAAAAATGCACCTGAAGGTGGTCGAGCCTTTGCGCAACCTCTTCAAAGACGAAGTGCGCCGCGTGGGCCGCGACCTGGGCCTGAGCGAGACCTTTGTCGGACGGCATCCTTTTCCCGGTCCCGGCCTTGCCATCCGCATCATCAGCGACATCACTGCCGAAAAAGTAGCCCTGCTGCAGGAGGTGGACCATATATTTGTCTCCGAACTCAAAAACCACCAGCTCTACGACAAGGTGTGGCAGGCTTTTGCTGTGCTGCTGCCGGTCGCCTCTGTGGGTGTGATGGGCGATGAGCGCACCTACGAGCAGGTCGTAGCCCTCCGGGCCGTCACCAGCACCGACGGTATGACCGCAGACTGGGCACATCTGCCCTATGAGTTTCTGGCCGAGGTTTCGGGCAAGATCATCAACCAGGTAAAAGGCGTAAACCGGGTGGTGTATGATATCAGCTCCAAGCCCCCGGCGACCATCGAGTGGGAGTAAATGTTTGGTTGACTACCCTGATCCTTTTACCTTTGCCTCATGAAGCAAGCTCTACCTCTGATTGCCCTCCTGATTGTGCTGCTGGCAGGCGCCTGCAATAGCTCCCGCGACAAGGGTGACCCGCGCAAGCCTCCGCTGATAGATGCCCGCGCAGAAGAACTGATGCTGCAAGGCAAGCAGGCCCTTTCTGCCAGCCGCTACGCCGAAGCCCTCGATGCTTTCGAACTGGCGCGCTCCCGTGAGTTTAACCGCTCCACTACGGCTGCGACCTATTTTGCCGGACTGGCTGCCTACAAGCTGGGCTATGACGAGGTGGCGGAAGAGCGTTTTGCTACCCTGCGCAGCACCTATCCCCGCTCCAACTACCTCGAAGATGCCACCTACCATGAGGCGCTGATCCGCCTGCGGAAACAGGATCCTGCCGCCCGCGCGGAGGGATTTAAGGGCCTGCTTGCGGTCTCTGCGGTAACGGCAGATGAAAGTCTGGAAAAAGAGGCGCTGGCACAGGCCCGGCAGGCTGCATTTAACCGTGCTACGGTGGAGGAATTGCAGAACTGGCTGCAAAACGCTCCCCAGAATGGCCGCCAGATCGTGGTCGAGGCCCTTACCTATAAACTCGTCCTTTCTGCCCGCAGAGAGCAGGGACAGCAGATCTACAAAGACTATCTCGCTACCGGAGGCACAGATTCTCCTTTCCTCAAAACGATGTTTCCTGCTGCGCCGCCCGCGCCAGTGGTGCCCAAACAGATCGAGCCGGAAATTTTGCGCTTTGCCATGTTTCTGCCCTTGTTTCTCGACAATCCTGATCTGCCCTATGTGACCCAGATTCCGGATGAAAATGAGCTTGGTCTGGAGTTTTATGAAGGATTTCAGCTTGCCATGGATGAATTTGCCTTGAAAAGCCCGAAAAAAGTCTATCTGCAGCTCTTCGACAGCCGCCGAGATACCTCTCTGGTGCGGCAGTATCTGCGTCGGCTCGATTCGGTTGGGGTCAATATGGTGGTGGGTGACATTTATAATAATGAATCGCGCACCCTCTCTGCCTGGGCCGAAAACCGCAAAATTCCCCAGGTGATTCCGGTAAGCGCTACCGCAGAACTGGTTGATAATAAGAGCTTTACCTTCCTGGCACACCCTTCAGCGCGGGTACATGGCGCCAATATGGCCCGCTATGCGTGGAACAACCTGAGCCTGCGCCGCACATTTGTATTTACTGACCAGCAAAAAGCCTCTCAGGAACTGGCCGATGGGTATATGGATGAGTTTTTGCGCCTCGGCGGAAGGGTGGATACGATGGTGATTTCACCTGTGTACAGCCAGGCCCTGAAGCAGATTCCCAAACATGTGGGCAATGTTCCTGCGGAAAATCCGGAGGTGGGCGTGTATATCCCCCTGATGAACAATGAAGAGGCTTCCGGTCTGATTGTCAATTTGTTACGGGCCAAAAGTAAAGATGTGACCGTGATGGGTTCTCCGCACTTCCGGACCCGTTACACCACCCTGAGCCGGGACATTAAGGACGGGTATAAGATGCTGTTTTCCAGCTCGCACATGCACGACGAAAATGATCCTGCCTATCAGGCCCTGAATGCTGCCTACCTGCGCTCCTATAAGATGCCGCTGACCGAAAACGTGATCCAGGGCTATGACCTGGGCATGTACCTGCTTCAGCTTCTGTCGAACTATGCACCCGGAGGCGGCACTGACATTGATAATTACCTTCGCAATGCGCCCGTTTACAAGGGCATTCACATTGACTATCGCTTCAGCAATACCCAGGGAAACCAGCAGGTGAATATCGGCCAGTTTTTGCCAGGGGGCGTGGTTCGGGTAAATAATTGATGGTCAATCATCTAACATCTTTGCTGCCAGCTCCGCAAAGAGCTGGAGGGCCGAGGGATTGCGCATCGAGTCACTGCTGGCGACCGTATCGGGCGGCTGCCCTGCCAGGATTTTCTTGACAGGCATCTCCATTTTTTTACCGCTGATGGTATAAGGAATGTCTGCGATGGCAACTATTTCATCGGGCACGTGGCGGGGTGAACAGCGGCTGCGGAGGGTCTGCGCAATGGCTTTTTTCAGCTCCGGATGCAATTCAACTCCTTCATTCAGAACCACATACAGCGGCATGTAAAAAGAGCCGTCCGCTTTTTCGATGCACACCACGAGGCTGTCGCGGATTTCGGGCAAACTTTCGACGGCGCTGTAAATTTCACTTGTACCGATACGGACCCCGTCGCGGTTGAGGGTGGCATCTGAGCGGCCATAGATAATGAGCGTGTTGCGGGGCGTAATCTTGATCCAGTCGCCATGCCGCCACACGCCCGGATAAAACTCAAAATAGCTGCTGTGGTAGCGGGCATTTCCCGGATCGCCCCAGAAATAAAGCGGCATCGAGGGCATAGGCTCGGTGATCACCAGTTCGCCTACCTCGTCGGACAGCGCTTGCCCGTTTTCATCCCAGGCCTCGACCTTACAGCCCAGCATCCGGCACTGGATTTCCCCGGCATATACGGGCAGCAGGGGCGAGCCGCCCACAAAGCCGCTGCACACATCGGTACCGCCGCTGAGCGAAACCAGCCAGAGGTCTTGTTTGATGGCCGAATAGATCCATGCGAAGGCCTCCGCTGGGAGGGGTGATCCGGTTGTACCAACTGAGCGCAGCCTTGGGAAGTCATCTTCACCGAAGCTCAGCCCGGCCTTCATGCAACTGATGTAGAAGGCGGCTCCGGCACCGAAATGCGTTACGCCTGCCTTGCGGGCAAAGTCCCAGAGGGTATTCAGATCGGGATAGCCCGCCGATCCTTCGTAGATGGCCAGTGTCGCTCCGGTGAGCAGGG
Organism: Bacteroidota bacterium; assembly: GCA_004292985.1. GTDB lineage: Bacteria > Bacteroidota > Bacteroidia > J057 > J057 > RDXT01. The sequence continues at coordinate 1,092 of RDXT01000523.1, read as the reverse complement.
CCGAATTGGCGTAGTTCCACATCATCCAGCCCGTGGTCGAGTACCAGAAAAACACATCTCCCTGCCGCAGGTCGTGATGCAGGGCCAGTGCCTTGAGGTGTTCAAGCAAAATGCCGCCTGTACTGTGGGTAATGGCCTTGGGTTTGCCGGTTGTACCCGAGGAATAGAGGATAAAAATCGGATGATCGAAGGGAAGCGGGGTAAAGGGGAGGATTTCGCTGGTAAATGCCTGTGTATCCTGCCAATATACATAACGACTGTCCTGCGGAAGGGCAGCAAGGGGGTCGAGATAGGGTAAAAAGACGACTTTTTTCACCTCTGGCATCGCACGGAGCAGTGTTTCGGCGTCCTGGCTCCGGGAAAAAGGCTTTCCATTATAGGTATATCCATCTGCGAGGATCAATATTGCAGGTTCGATCTGCTGAAAGCGCTCCGCCACCGCCGATGCTCCGAAATCGGGTGAGCAACTCGACCATATAGCCCCCAGGCTGGACGAAGCCAGGAAAGCAATCAGCGCTTCGGGGCAGTTGGGAAGCCAGGCGGCCACGCGGTCCCCCTCTTTCACCCCCTGCCCGCGCAGCCAGGAAGCAAAGGAAGCCGTGCGCTCCTCCAGCTCTTTCCAGGACATTTCCCGGAGGGCCTTGCCTTCGGATTGATAGAGCAGCGCTGGTTGCGCATCTGTGTAGCGCATAAACACATGCTCGGCATAGTTAATCTGCGCGCCGGGAAACCAGCGCGTACCGATCATCCCGCTTTCGGGCTTTTCAAGCACGAGGCTGTAGTCGTCGTGACTCAGAATGCCGAAACTGTTCCAGATGCTTTCCCAGAAGCCTTCGATGTCGCGGGTGGACCATTCCCAAAGTTCGTCGTAGGTCTGAAAATGCAGGTCATAATGCTCCGAAAGCAGGTTCATGTATTCTTTCATGAGCGAGCGCTGCGCAAAAACATCGGAGGGGGTCCAGAGCGGAGTCATAAGAAGGAGTCGTTTTGAGGAGAAAGGTAGTAAAAAAGCCGATCAGAAAGTACGGTCGCTGATAAGCGCTTCCCTCATACACCTTATCTTAGTGTACCTGTTTGCGTAAACAGCGACAG
>RDXT01000522.1 GCA_004292985.1 Bacteroidota bacterium | reverse complement strand
TCGCAGCCCGGCGAGCGCCTGATGAACTGGAAACACGCCGTGAAGATGCCCTGGGGAATCCTCCTGATTTTTGGCGGGGGACTGGCACTGGCCGACTCCTTTGAGCAATCGGGCCTTGCAGAATGGATCGGCGCACACTTTACCCTTATGCAGGGAATGCCCTATCTGCTGACCTTATTTTTGCTGATTACCCTCGTTTGTCTGCTGTCGGAGCTGACCTCCAACCTCGCCACGGCCACGATGGTGATGCCCATTATGGCTTCAGTCGCGCAGGCGATGGACATGCACCCCTACGCGCTGATGTTTCCGGCAGTGCTGGCGGCTTCCTGCGGATATATGCTCCCTGTAGCAACTCCGCCCAACACCATTGCATTTGGCACGGGGCTGCTCCGGGTGCGGGATATGGTCAGATCAGGCATTGCGATAGATCTGATCTCTATCGTAGTGATCTCCCTCTATCTCTATTTTGTATTGCCGCTGATCTGGAAGATAGACCTCTTTCATTTTCCGGAGGCCTTTCTGAAATAGCCGCGTATTACAGCAGCTTATCTACGGCAGCCAGCACTTTTTCGTATTCAGGCTCCTGGCCGATTTCAGGCACCAGCTCGGCGTAGCGGATCATTTCTTTCTGGTCCACGACAAATACCGCACGGGCAGAAAGGCCTTTCATCGGTCCTTCGATGATGCTGGTATTGTATTCGCCCACAAAATCGCTGTAGCGGTAATCGGAGGCTGTAACAATGTTGGCCAGTCCTTCGGCAGTGCAAAAGCGGGTCATGGCATAGGGCAGGTCCATGGAAATCACGATTCCGACCACACCTGCGCGCTTGGAAAGCTCCTCATTAAAGCGGCGGGCTTCTGCCTGGCAGACACCTGTATCGAGGCTGGGCACAGCAATAAGTACTTTCACCAGGCCTTCATAGTCGTCGTAGAGGGTTCCTTCGGTGAAATCTTTTTTTACGAAGGTAAAATCCGGTGCAGATTCGCCTACTTTGGGGATTTTAGCTTTAATTTCGTAAGGTTTGCCTTTAAGGGTTACGGATGGCATACGAAAGATGGATTAGATAAGATTTGATGCTGCAATATTAGCAATAAGCTGTGTGAAGATTTCTACTGCTTTTGCTGTAATTTTTCACCCTCGCTTGCGACACATACAAATCACGGGAATATGTCCTCAGAGATGCAAATGGATGAGCAGTCTTTTGCCCGGCTAATAGCTGAGCATCAAGGCATTATCCATAAGGTCTGCGGGATCTACACCCGCAACCGTGAGGACCGCAGGGATTTGTTTCAGGAGATTGTACTCCAGCTCTGGCGTTCGGTTGGCGCTTTCCGGGGAGATTCGAAGGTCAGTACCTGGATGTACCGGGTGGCGCTCAACACGGCCATATCGGGTTTTCGCAAAGACAGCCGCCGCCCACCCAGCGAAGAGCTGAGCGAAAGCTTCTTTCAGATACCTGCGACCGAAAGCGATCCTGAGTTTGAAGAAAAAAGAACCCTGCTATACAAGGCCATTCAGATGCTTAATGACATCGAAAAAGCGGTCGTAATGCTTCACCTCGAAGAAAAAAGCTATGAAGAAATCGCCGAAATCGCAGGAATCACGTCCAACCATGTAGGCGTATTGCTCAACCGTATCCGTACCAAACTCCGCAAACTGATGACTCCCGGCTTTTCTTAATTTTTGTGTTCCGAATGAATCTCGAAGACCTCAAAGATATATGGCAGGCAGAAGCGAAAATCCTGCAGATCGGTCACCAGATCGGGGAGGCCGATGTGGCTGCGATGCTGCAAAAAAGGGGCATCGGGCTGCTGAAACGCATCAACCGGGGTATTTATATCGAGGTGGGCCTCCTTGCACTGATCTATGCCATCGTGATGGGGGCCGGGCCTGCTCCCAACCAGGACAAGGTGGTTTTCTGGAGCTACAACATCGGCAGCCTGCTCTTTTTTCTCTGGTTTTATGCCTATAAGCATTATTTGCTCAACCGCGTAGAGATCACCGTCACCAATGTCCGCGATGCGCTGGGCCGCCTTACCCGGATCATGCGGACCTACATGAAGATTTATACCTACACCATTTTCATTTTATTCCCGGTACTCACGGTCGGCTCCCTGCTCTATGGCGCTTTGCTGGCTTTCGCGGAGGATGGCAAGACGCTGTTGGATGGCTCGCTGAAGTTCTGGCTGGTGATTTCGGGGGTGGCTGTGCTGTTTGCCGGGTTCTGGATATTGCTCACCCGCTGGTACGTGCATGTGTTGTATGGAAAGCCCTACCAGAAGCTGTTAGACCTCTGGCAGGAGTTGGAATCACCTGAATAGCCGATGCTTATTTCCCTTCGAACGGCATCACAAACACATACTTCCCGGAACCGACAGGCAAAAAGACCTCCTTGTCCTTTACCGTAGCAGTCACCTTCTGGCCGCCTTCGGTGATACCCTCTGCCTTCGCAAGCGGGAAATAAATCGTAGCCGTCGTATTGGCAGGCACCTCTACCTCAAGCTGAAGCTGGCTGCCCGACACACGCCAGGCGCTGCTGAGTTTGCCATAGTTGGTTTCAAGGCTTGCCGTGGCATAGCTCAGACCTGCCCCCGGCTGCGGCTTAATGATAATCTCCTTGTACCCCGCTCCGGCATCTTCGCGGGTATCGAGTCCCCCCAGTGTGCGATAGATCCAGTCGCCCACCGCTCCGTAGGCATAGTGGTTAAAGGAGGTCATGCCAGGGTCCTGAAAGCTGCTGTCGGGCCGCATGGAGTCCCAGCGCTCCCAGATGGTGGTGGCGCCGTGGGTCTTGATCGGATACAGCCAGGAAGGATAGGTGTCCTGCAGCAATAGTGCGCAGGCCACATCGTGGCGGCCAAAGCGGGTCAGCACAGGATTGAGGAAGGGTGTACCCAGAAAACCCGTGGTGAGGTGGGTGTCGTAGGACTTAATGTTGTTTACCAGGCGGTCCACCGCCTGCGCGCGCAGGTTTTCGGGCAGCATGTCAAATTGCAGGGCCAGAATATAGGCGGTCTGCGTTTCGGAAATCAGGCGGCCCGATGCTGTCATATACTCCTGCTGAAAGGCTGTGCGCACCCGCTCCAGCAGGGCTTCATACTCTTTTACATCTTCCGTTTTTCCCAGCAGGCGGGCCGCTTTAATCATGATCTGCACGCTGTAGGCATAAAAACACTGGGCTACGAGGTAGTTGTCGGTAATGGCGGACTTCATGCCGATCATCCCTTTGGAGTCGTCCACGCGGTAGGAAAGCCAGTCGGCAAACTGAAATCCGGTGTTCCAGAGGTCATTTTTGGCCGCATTGCGCATATAGTTCAGGTAGCCCTGCATGCTAAGGTACTGATGCCCGATGATCTGTTTATCCCCATAGGCCACATACATATTATAGGGGATAATGATGCTGGCATCGGACCAGCCCGCTGCGCCGATGGGGTAGCCAAAGTCAGTGCTGCGCAGCACATCCGGAATCACGAAGGGCACAGCGCCATTCTCATGCTGGTCGGCACTTACATCGCGGAGCCATTTTGCAAAAAACTGATTCACATTAAAGTTATACGCTGCCGTCCGGGAAAAAACCTCCGCATCGCCGGTCCAGCCCAGGCGCTCGTCCCGCTGCGGGCAGTCGGTAGGCACATCGAGAAAATTGCCCCTTTGTCCCCACTGGATATTTTTCTGAAGCTGATTTACCAGCACATTGGAACACTCAAAGTTGCCCGTGGGCTCCATGTCGGAATACAGCGCAACTGCCGTAAAATCAGCCGGATTCACCGTTCCCCGCAGACCTGTTACTTTCACATAGCGGAATCCGAAAAAGGTAAAATGCGGCTCGAAGGTCTCCGTTTCGCCCCCTTTGAGCACATAGGTGGCCTGCGCCTTGGCAGAACGCAGGTTCTCGAAGTAGGGATTGCCCTCTTTGTCCAGCATTTCCACATGGTAAAGGCGGACCGTATCGCCAGCCTGGCCTTTGACATTTACCTTTACCCAGCCGACCACATTTTGCCCGAAATCCAGGATCGTTTCCCCTTTGGGAGAGGTCAGTATTTGGCTGGGCTGAAAGGTCTCCTGCTTGCGGATCGGCTCATTGATGGCTGCATTGAGATAGTCTTTGGGGAAATTGGCGACCGTTGCCGCTGTCCAGGCTGCATCGGAGAAAGAGGCCAGAGAGACATTTGCCTGTCGCTTGCGCGCGTCCTGCACTTCTCCATCATAGATTTCGGAGTAAAGAACATCGCTCGCAGCGGCTTTCCAGGTACCGTCGGAGAGGACCGTTTCGCGGGAACCATCGCTATAGGTGATTTCGAGTTGAAACAGCAGGGCTGTCTGTGTGCCGTAGATATTTTTGTTATTGGCCCATCCGAGGCGGCTGCGGTACCATCCGCTTCCCAGGAGCACCCCGACGGCGTTTTTGCCGGGTGTCAGCAGGCGCGTTACGTCGTAGGTCTGGTACTGCAAATGTTTGTTGTAGCTGGTCCAGCCGGGGCTGAGGCAGGCATCGCCCACCCGTTTTCCATTGATATAGGCCTCATAAGCGCCACGGGAGGTGATAAAGGCCATCGCGGAAGCGATTTTTTTGCGGGCGCTGAAGCTTTTGCGAAGCACGGGCACAATTCCGTTGACCGAATCGCCCGCCAGACCGGAGGATATC
>RDXT01000985.1 GCA_004292985.1 Bacteroidota bacterium | reverse complement strand
CTGTCAGCGTCTGGCCTGCATATGGTGCATTGCCCAGCAGGAGCAGGCGTGCCGCGTCATCTCCTGTGAACTGTATATCGAAATGCTGGATTTGCCGGAAGGTAACCTGAATGGGGATTTTTTTAATCTTCACTTCTGCCAGTCCTCCGGCACTAAAGACAAAATTGAAGCGGTTGCGATCTTCAAGCTGCCCAATGAAGCGGTTTTTCATCTCCGCATCAATGAAGGTGTTTTTCAGGGTAATGTGATCGAGGGTAAAACTGCTGCTGAAGGCATCATAGCCGCCCCAGCCACCGACCATATAGGCACCCCCGCTCAGTGCAGGCTGCGCCCAGAGACTGCTTGCGCTTCCCGTTAAAAATGGCGCATGCAGGGCTATTTGTCCTGATAATGAAGTGCTTATGAAGAGAAGAATCCCTGCCCAGCCGCTCCGGAAAATCGTACGATAATTCATAATAGGTATTCGCTTGGTGGGGAAACTGCTTACTGTACGCGGTAGGTAAATTGCCCGGTGAGTTTCACCTTGAGCTTGTAATCGGCATAGATTTTCACATCCTGTGCGTCAGGGCGTGTATCTGCCACAAATTCGACCAGCAGCTCGCGGCCGTTTTCGAGGACTTCTTTGAGCAGCGCTGCATCGAAAGACTTTTCAAGGGTGGAAATTGTCGCATCGGTCACATATCCCGAAGCATCCGGCAGACCTGCCTGCACCAGGCTGTTTTCGGCCAGCCGCGTAATCTCCTGCCCGGCAGCATCATACACAATCGCCGTAACACGCCCCTGCACCGGAAAGCGGTTTTCGACCAGCAGGCGCAGCGTACCGCTCTGTATATTGTCGAGGTCCGTGGTCTCGCCCGCCGAAAATTCGGTGCGGGTTTTGAGCCGGAACTGTGAAAAACTACCCTTCAGCGGCGCATCAAAATCGAGATAGGCGGCTATTTTGCTGTTTTCTGTCACAAAATTATCCCTTACGCCCGGCTGGCCATTGTAATTGGTCCGCACCCGGAAATCATAACTTACCTTATCAGGCAGGGTATTGATAAAGGGAATGAGGTTGCTGTTGGCGGGAGTAAAAACAAGGGGCGTGTAAACGGTGAGGTTGGTATCGGGCAAATTGGGACCGTTGAT
>RDXT01000984.1 GCA_004292985.1 Bacteroidota bacterium | reverse complement strand
ATGCCGCAGGTAACGCTATGCTTAAAAATCAACTGCGGCTGCCCGTGAGACATACGAATGATGTCGGCGAGTTGATCCTCCCGTTCCAAATGTTGCCAGCCTTGCATAAAAATGGCCTTTTTCTCAGCGGTGATTGCCTACTTTCGTGGCCTGGCACTGGTGGGTAGAATAACAGCCGGTGGTGGTGGTGGCCAATGCGCCGAGGAGGAGCAACATGGCAAAAATCTGCTTGCTACGCTTCATAAGTGAGGAAAGAATTAGATGTATCGTAAAAGTCGCGTATAATCGTGTAAAGATAAAATTTTTGTCTTGAATTATGACAACGGAAGAGTTTGAGATTCTAACACAAGGTCATATCCGTGCGCTGATAGAGACGCATCTGCACAGCGATCCCGCTTCTTTTGCCATGAATCAGGTTCATAACGAATTTCCGGTGGCCTTAGTGTCAACGCAGCTCAAATATCTTCAAAAAAGCCGCGAAAAGCTGCCCCGCTGGTACGAAGCCCGGTGTATAGTGCCGCCCCGCGCGTATGAACAGTGCAGCAGCGAGGCCGCAGCGGCCCTCAAACCTGCGCTTTCAGGCGGGCGTTGTCTCGATCTCACGATGGGCCTGGGGGTGGACAGCGCCCATTTTTCGCGCAGTTTCACGCAGGTGACCGCCCTCGAACCCGATCCTGTACTGAGCCGGGTGGTCGCATTTAACCTTGGTTTAATGGGGCTATCTAACATTCAGATCATACAGGAACGCGCCGAAGACTTTCTGGAACGATACGAAGGCCCTGCCTATGACCTCATCTACGCCGACCCCTCGCGCCGCGACGCTGCCGGAAAACGCGATGCCTCTCTGGCCGGAGGCAGCCCCGATGTGCTCCAACTTCTGCCCCTGCTGCTCCGGCACGGCAGGCAGGTACTGCTCAAAATTTCGCCCCTCTTTGATGTAGAAGAAGCACGCCGGCTCTTTCCCGGCTGCGACCTCATGGTTATCTCCATCGGCGGCGAGTGCAAAGAGCTCCTCATCCGTCTGCCCGGCACCCAGCAACTGGAAATCCGACTCGGCGGCAAAGATACCCGGACATATACCTACCCCTCAACACCCCCTGCATCCCCTATCCCCCTTACTCCCCCTAT
>RDXT01000983.1 GCA_004292985.1 Bacteroidota bacterium | reverse complement strand
TAGATTTACGAATGAAAGATGGTAACCAGAAAGCCACGAGCAGCCAGATTTCCCTCAGCCCGATTTCCCTGAAGGCCAGCATTGAAGGTCCTATAAAAAAAGATACGGCAGCCTATTTTGTGTCCGGCAGACTCTGCAACCTTCTGCCTGTCTCTGCTCTGGCAGGCTTGCTCTCTTCAGGTGATCGGACAGCCCGTTATTACTTCTATGATCTATATGCAAAGCTCACCTATCAGCCCAATTTTCGCAACAAGCTACAGGTCAGCGCTTATGCTGGTGAGGATAATTTGTTTTTTGGGGAAGAAAGTGCGGTTTTCCGGGGGAATATCAGGCAAAAATGGGGGAATAAGCTCGGCGCGCTGCGCTGGAGTCACCTCTGGAGCAATACCTTTTTTTCAACTCTCACCCTTTCCTTTACCCAGTTTGCATTTCAGACTGAGGGTTTGTCTGCCAGCTACGAACAAGGAAATATTTCCGAACAGTCTGAAGTCGGATTAATCACAGGCGTAAAGGATCTTCAGCTAAAGTTGGACACGCAGGCTGCCCTGCCTCGCCAGCATACGCTGCGCTGGGGCTTTCAGGGCATACAGCATTATTTTACCCCCGGCCTTTTGCGCCTGCGTGAACAAGACTTTATCGCCGGTACAGTTTCAGACCAGCTCCTGGGCGAGGCAGAGCGGATTACACGGGAATACAATATCTATCTCGAAGATGAATTCCGGGCCTTGCAAAACCGCCTGTTCCTGAACGCCGGACTGGTATATTCCGGCTATATAACAGAAGGGAAACACCTCCAGGCCTGGCAACCCCGTGTAAGCCTCCGCTGGATGGCGGGCAAAACCCTCGCTGTTAAAGTGGGGTATGGCGGAGCTGCTCAGTTTCTTCATCTGCTCTCCAACTCTACCTTTGGTCTGCCAACAGATGTATGGGTACCTGCAACCCGCAATGTTCCCGGACAATATACCCGCCAGATCAGTGCAGGGGCTGTTTGGCAGGCGACCCGCTCCTGGGAAGTAAATGCAGAAGTGTATTACAAACATACCCGGAACCTGATTACCTATGCAGAAGGCGCAACCCTGCTCACTGCGTCGAGCAACTGGCAGCAATCAGTAGCACAAAACGGCCAGGGT
>RDXT01000982.1 GCA_004292985.1 Bacteroidota bacterium | reverse complement strand
GCCGTTGTCCTGAACGCGGATTTCGATCTGCCCTTTGTCCGGGGCTTCGGCATGGCTCAGCCACCGGGTTTGTATCGTCACTTTCGGTTGATATCCCTCGATGTCTTGCTTTGCTTTATCAGCGACCGCGCTTCGACTACGCTCAGCGCAAGCATAAAACGCATTATTAATCAGATTCAGCAGCACCCGCCCCATATCCTGCGGAACGACATTCACCAGGGGCAGACTGGGATCCGCAATCAGCTCATAATCAGCCTGAAAGCTGCTGTCTTTGGCGCGAAGTCCATGATAGGCCAGGCGTAAATATTCGTCTGCGAGGGCGTTGAGACTGGTGGGTTCCTTCGTGCCCGAACTGCTGCGGGAATGCTCCAGCATGGATTTTACGATGCCCGAAGCGCGCTGGCCGTGGTGGTTGATTTTTTCCAGATTGCCTTTCAGGTCTGCTGCAATGGCCTGAGCCTCAGACGTATCGCCTTTGGCCAGTTCTTCTGTCAGCTCGTCTATCATCTCGGCGCTGACTTCAGCGAAGTTATTGACGAAGTTCAGCGGATTTTGGATTTCGTGGGCGATGCCCGCCGTGAGTTCGCCGAGGGAGGCGAGTTTTTCGGATTGGATGAGTTGGGATTGGGTGGATGTGAGCAGGGTAAGGGTTCTTTGAATTTCTTCTTTTTGGCTTTCCAAAAGTTTATTGGCGGTTTGCTTCTGGCGGTTATTGCGGTAGAGGAAAAATACGATCAGCAATACAAGCCCTAAAACAGCCGACAGTGTATAGATTCTGATTTGGCTTTGAAAAGCAGCCTCACGGGATGCCATAATCCTTTGGGTCCTGGCGGCTCGTTCCTGATCCTCAAAGGCCAGTTGCTCGATCTTGCGCCCATTTTCCTGGCTAAAAAGGCTGTCTTTGGTGGCAGAGGAAATCACAAGGTACTTGAGTGCTTCGGCAGGATCTGAGTTTTTATACAATTCAAACAATACATTGGCGGCCTGGATAATGTATATCGTGCGTTTTTTTTCCTGTAGGATCCTGAGCGCCTTTTGGGCGAAATACCTGGCTGAATCAAGCTCGTTTCTATCTCGGTAGATCAATGCCATTCCCAGATAGGCCTGTGCATCATTTTGCCCATCGGGAG
>RDXT01000981.1 GCA_004292985.1 Bacteroidota bacterium | reverse complement strand
TGCGAAGGGCAGCCTTTTGTTTTTGGTTACGTGCGTTCGGGTCGGAGACCACAGCACAAGCGGAGTATTTCGTTTCGGAAACCGCTCACGAGCGTAGCTTCAACTCACCATATGCCGGAGGCTACGGTCCAGAGGACCGGTATCTTTGTAGCAAGAAATGTGCGTTTTTTTTATTCTTATGCTCTTTGCCCGAAGGGCCATACGAAATAAAATATTGATAATCAAACACATAGATACATAGAGCACATAGAATGGAGGTGCCTGTCTCCGGCTGGAGGCCGCTCACGAGCGGATTGCTGCTTACACTTCAGGCACCCTTTCTACCCAATCTCACGCTTTCTTACAAAGTGTCATCCCGCTGACGTTGGGCCTGAAAAAATTCTATATCTTTGCCTTTTGCCTGCAAGCTCTCGTATAACCACAGATAGATTTAACAGAAAGAGAATCCATGAGTCAGACGAATGCAACAAGCAACCACGAGCACCTTATTATCATCGGTTCCGGCCCTGCGGGCTATACAGCAGCTGTCTATGCGGCACGGGCAGACCTTAAACCGCTGATGTTCAGTGGTATGCAGCCAGGCGGCCAACTGATGATCACCTCGGAAGTTGAAAACTATCCCGGCTATCCGGAGGGCATTATGGGCCCCCAGATGATGGAGGACTTCCGCAAACAGGCTGAGCGATTCGGCACGCGGATCAAATATGAAGACATCACGGAGGTGGACCTGATGAGCCACCCCAAAAAACTGCGCACAGGCAGCGGCGAACTTTATACCGCCGACGCGGTGATCGTGGCTACGGGCGCATCGGCCAAATGGCTGGGCATCGAGGCGGAGCAGACCTATGCCAACCGGGGCGTGAGCGCCTGCGCGGTGTGCGACGGCTACTTTTTCCGCAACCAGGAGGTGGTGATCGTCGGTGCAGGTGACACGGCCTGCGAAGAGGCGCTTTACCTCTCCAAACTCTGCACAAAGGTGCACATGATCGTGCGCCGCGACGAGATGCGCGCCTCCAAAATTATGCAGGCCCGCGTTGCGGCTACGCCCAATATCCAGGTGTACTGGAATTCGCAGGTGAAAGACATTTCAGGCGAAGTGAAGGTGGAAACCGTTCACGTCTATAACAGCA
>RDXT01000521.1 GCA_004292985.1 Bacteroidota bacterium | reverse complement strand
GTGCGAGTTTGTAACTGACTCCCTGCAACCAGGAACCCTCAGCCTTGAGATTCTACCTGGTGGTATCATTGCAGGCACCTTCGAATTCACCGTTTTCACCCCCGGCTGCGACACGATCCGCGTGACCGATGGTCGGTTTGATTTTAGCTACTAACAGGGAACAGGGAACAGGGTTCAGGGAACAAGGAACAGCATGATGAAGCCCTGCAAGGGCGTAATACGATAGCAAAGGGTGTAGCCCTTTGCGGTCATTGCGATTCATTTCACAAAAAAAGCCATCCCGGAGGGGATGGCTTTTCTGTATTATCGTAGGATGGACATCCCATCCCGCTGCTCATCAGGCGCCCTGCTTGAAGGCTTCGATTTTCACAGTGATATCAAACTCGTCGTAGATCGCTTTGTCGCCGAGGTTTTCGAAGAAATTGGCGGAGCGGTAACGGATATCGTAGTTGGTACGGTTGATCTTGAGGGTAGCCTCAGCATGAGACTTGGTTTTGTCAGAGCTGGCTGTAGCGTCAAAAGTGATAGGCTTGCTGATGCCTTTGATGGTCAGGTCGCCGGTGATGGAGTAGGCGCCGTTTCCTTTGGAGGTCACTGCGGTGATTACCAGCTTGGCGCTTGGGTGATTGGCTACGCTGAAAAAGTCGTCGGACTTGAGGTGGCCGGCGAGCTTGCCTGCCATGTCGCCCTGGAGGTCCAGCACGGTCATGCTGGTCATGTCGATTTCGAAGGTACCGCCGGTGAGCTTGTTGTCGTTGAAGTCGAGCTGGCCTGACTTCAGGGTAACTGCGCCGTTGTGCTGTCCTGTTACTTTATAGGCTTTCCATGCGATGCTGCTGGTAGCAGGATCTGCTTTGTAGGAGGCTTTGCCTGCAACTTCTTCAGTTGTTGCAACAGAAGCGGGGGTAACGTTGATAAAAGAAAAGCCAATAAGGCCTGTAGCTACGATCGCAGCAGTAGCGAGGAGGTTCATGCGGGTGATTTTCATTTCAAAAATGTTGAGTGAGTTGAATGGTAAATAATTGTTCAAACATTTATTACGATAAAAATACGCGGATCGTCTATAAGTAAGGCAGCAAATAGATGAAAAGGGGAAATGTGAAGATAAACGCCCCCTTCACACAGATAGTAATGCCTACTTTTGTTGAATAGAGATCTGAAAATGAAACCGTTTGGATCAAGGCTAAGTTCAGAGTGGTGGTTCCGGCTCTTGTTTCATGCGCTTTTCTGGACCTATTGGCTGGTGATGCCTTTTTTGTCGCCAGATGGAGATGAGCGCCACCGTCAGTATATGCTCCGGCTGATCCCGGTCATGCTGACGAATATTCCCTTGTTTTTTCTGAATACGGAGTGGCTGGTCCCCCGGATTCTGCGCAAACACGGCGTACCGGCCTACCTGTTGTCGGTGGTCTCGCTCGCATTTTCTTTTTTCCTGGTGCAGGGGATCATCAAAGGCATGCTTTTTCACAAGCCGGTGCTGATTTCTCCCAAAGAATACATGCCGATTGTGTTTTCGGTGCTATTCGTTACAGCCGTCAGCACCGGATATGGCCTGGTGTCCTTTCTGATCAGCGAGGAGCGCTCGCGGCAGGCGCAGCAGGAGGAGCGGATGCAGTCCGAGCTGTCTTTTTTGCGCTCGCAGATCAGCCCTCACTTTATTTTTAATGTCCTCAACAGCATTATCTACCTGATCCGGAGCAAGTCTGCCCTCGCCGAGGCGGTTACCTTTAAGCTCTCGGAGCTGATGCGTTATATGCTCTATGAGTCCGGCGATGCCCATATTCCCCTGATCAAAGAGATCAGCTACCTCAAAAACTACATCGAGCTTCAGAAAATCCGCTTCGAAGAAGATGTGGACATCCGCCTGGGTATCGAGGGCGAGGCTGGTGGCCAGATGATCGAGCCGATGCTGATGATCCCCTTTGTTGAAAATGCGTTTAAACACGGCATAGGCCTGGTACATCAGCCCCTGATTGATATTAAGCTCCAAATCAGCGCCGACGAACTCCATTTTTACATCCGCAACAAAATATCAGCCGACCCCGCCGAGGGCAAAGACAACAGTTCGGGCATCGGTCTGCGCAATGTAAAACGCCGCCTCGAACTGCTCTACCCCGGTGCCTATCGCCTTGATATTCAGGAGGGCAGCGAGTGGTTTGAGGTAAACCTCTATCTACGTTTCAGTTACGCTGGCAGGCCGGGATAAAATCTGCTCTTATGCGATAAGCCTTTCCCGGAGCGGATTCTGGTACAGGATTTGCCCAACCTTACATATCTGAACACCCGCCCCAACACCATACCTGCCGGAAAACAGTCCGGTGCAAAAGAACATTTCTTCAGGCGGTATGGTTTTTAAGCTGATACCATTCACAACGAAAGACCGTCTGAAGCGTGAATAAAGATTTCTTCCGGTTGTTACTGTTGTGTTGAAGCAAACCGCCTGGCCTAAAAACCGGGCGGTTCTTTTCATTTTTGAGACAATTACACACAATAAACAACCATTCACTCCGCCACAAGCCTATCTCATTTGCAAATTTCGTACATTTGTTTTGCTTTTTCCCCAAAGCCTCAATCCATTTATGAATAACGCAGAAGTCCTTATCCAACCTGCTACTACTGTCCGCGAACAACTGCAGTCTCTGCTGCAAAAACGGATTCTTCTGCTCGACGGAGCGATGGGAACCATGATCCAGCGCCACACGCTTTCGGAAGAAGACTTCCGGGGTGAGCGCTTCAAGGACCACCCAAGCCCCCTGCGCGGCAACAACGATCTGCTCTCCCTCACCCGTCCGGATATTATCCAGGCCATCCACCGGATGTACCTCGATGCAGGTTCCGACATCATCGAAACCAATACATTTTCCTGCAACTCGGTCTCGATGGCCGACTACGGGATGGAGCATCTGGTCTATGAACTCAACTTCGAAGGCGCCCGTCTGGCCCGCGAAGTCGCCCGTGAATATACGCTCCTGGACCCCGAAAAGCCCCGCTTTGTCGCAGGTGCGCTCGGACCCACCACCCGCACCGCTTCGCTGTCGCCCGATGTCAATGACCCCGGCTACCGCGCAGTTACCTTCGACGACCTGGTAAAGGCCTACTATGAGCAGACCTGCGGCCTGGTCGAAGGCGGAGCGGATATTCTGCTGATCGAAACCGTTTTCGATACGCTCAACTGTAAAGCAGCCCTTTTTGCCATCGAAACGTATTTCGGTGAAAAAGGAGTGCGCCTGCCTGTGATTGTCTCCGGCACCATCACCGATGCCAGCGGACGCACCCTCTCAGGGCAGGTGGTCGAGGCCTTCTGGCTCTCCGTATCGCATGCCGACCTGCTCGCCGTGGGCCTCAACTGCGCCCTCGGTGCCCAGCAGCTCCGCCAGTATGTGCGCGACATCTCCCGCGTAGCGCCGATCTTCATCAGTGCCTACCCCAATGCAGGCCTGCCCAATGAGTTTGGCCAGTATGACCAGACCCCCGAAGAAATGGGCGAACTGCTGCGCGAGTTTCTCGAAGATGGCATCGTCAATATCCTCGGCGGCTGCTGCGGCTCTACGCCCGACCACATCCGCGCCATTGCCAAAGTGATCGAAGGGGCACCTCCCCGCGTGCTGCCCGAAGAGCGCCCGATTCCGGCCTTCAGCGGCCTGGAACCGCTCTTTATTCTGCCCGAAACCAACTTTGTGAACGTCGGCGAACGTACCAACGTGACCGGATCCCGCCGTTTTGCGAAGCTGATCCAGGATGGAAAATATGACGAGGCCCTCTCCGTGGCCCGGCAGCAGGTCGAAGGCGGCGCGCAGATCATAGATGTGAACATGGACGAAGGCATGCTCGATTCCAAAGCGGCCATGGTCAGATTCCTTAACTTGCTGGCTGCCGAACCCGATATTTCCCGCGTGCCTGTGATGATTGACTCCTCCAAATGGGATGTCATCGAAGCGGGTCTGAAGTGTGTGCAGGGCAAGGCCGTCGTCAACTCGATCTCGATGAAAGAGGGTGAGGATGCCTTCCGCCACCATGCCCGTCTGATCCATAAATACGGCGCTGCGATGGTGGTCATGGCCTTTGACGAAAAAGGACAGGCCGATACCTATGAGCGCAAAATCGAAATCTGCGAGCGCGCCTACCGCATCCTGACGCAGGAAGTGGGCGTGAAACCCTGGGACATCATCTTTGACCCCAACATATTTGCCATCGCCACCGGCATCGAGGAGCACAACAACTATGCGGTGGACTTTATCGAGGCGACCCGCTGGATTAAGCAAAACCTGCCCTACGCGATGGTCAGCGGCGGCGTGAGCAATGTGTCTTTCTCTTTCCGGGGAAATGACCACGTTCGCGAAGCCATTCACGCAGTATTCCTCTACCATGCGATCCGCGCAGGAATGGATATGGGCATCGTAAATGCAGGCGCACTTACAGTATATGAAGAAATCGAACCCGAGCTGCTGGAGCGGGTAGAAGACGTGGTGCTCAACCGCCGCGAAGACTCTACGGAACGCCTGCTCGAATTTTCGGAGAGCGTGAAAAAAGGCGGGGGCAAACAAAAAACAGCCCTCGAATGGCGTGAAAAGCCTGTAAATGAACGACTTGCACATGCCCTGGTAAATGGCATTGTGGATTTTATAGATCAGGATGTCGAAGAAGCCCGCCAGCAGTAT
>RDXT01000980.1 GCA_004292985.1 Bacteroidota bacterium | reverse complement strand
TCCTGCGTATCGGGCGAACCCATATTTTCAAACAGCGGAGACAGGCGGGGAATCACCCAGGTTTCACGGGTTTCGAAGAGACGCACAAAATCCGGCTCCGCAGAGAGACCGCTTTTTTGTACGGTTTGCTCCGCATATGTCGTCAGCCCCTGAAGCAGCTGCGCATCACCCTTCGTCAGGGTATAGAGCGCCGGAAAACTGTCCTGAAACGAAAAAGGCGCTGCTGCCATGCCACGGGTACGCATAGCGCTGCTGTCCACGCCCGATGACAAGGTATCTGTAAGCTGCGGGCTGCTGCTGTTTTGCCCGGCACATCCGCAGAGCAACAGGCAAATGAGGGTGATATAGGTCGTTTTTTGCATGAAAGTGTACTTGATTCCCCAATGAAACATATAAAGGTATCAGGCTTTTACCAAATATCCGGCGGAAATTTCGCTCAGGTTTTTGCAGCCCGCCAGGCCCATCGTCAGGTCGAAATCGGCGCGGAGGTTGTCGAGCACCTCGCCCACACCCTGTTCGCCTGCCAGCGCGAGCCCATAGACATAGGGCCGTCCCAGACACACCGCGCTGGCACCCAGCGCAATCGCCTTAAACATATCGGCCCCCGTGCGGATGCCGCTGTCCATCAGCAGGGGCACACGGCCCTGCACCGCCGCCGCAATGCCCGGCAATGCCTCGATAGCACCTATGGCCCCATCCACCTGGCGACCGCCATGGTTGGAAACGATGATGCCGTTAATGCCTTCATTTACAGCCCTTTGTGCGTCTTCGGGGTGCAGAATTCCCTTGAGTAAAATGGGCAGATTTGTGTGCTCTCGCAGGAAGGCCAGGTTTTCCCAGCTCAGCGAAGGCCGGGAGTAAATCGAGATAAACTTCCGCACCGCTTTCAGGGGCAGGCCGCTGCGCAGTTTTTGCAGAAAAGAACTGCCGGGATAGGCCCGCGTCAGGTTTATCAGGGTCCGGATGGCGCTCAGCGTAATCTTTCGCTCCGGCTGCGGCCCTTCTTCCGGCTCGGCGAGCAGCCGCTGAAGCACCGGATCACTCACATACTGCGCGATGCCCTTACCCTGCAGAAAAGGCAGAGAGGCCAGATCGAGGTCCTGGGTGCGCCAGCCCAGCAGGGTCGTGTCG
>RDXT01000979.1 GCA_004292985.1 Bacteroidota bacterium | reverse complement strand
GCGGCGAAGGCCGAACACATTCACCTGGCTTACGCCCGGAATGGTCTGCACTTTTTCCAGCAGCACGTTTTCTGCATATTCGCTCAGCTGCACCAGGTTACGGGTACTGCTCTGCACAGGCATAAAAATGATCGGGTCACCGTTGGCGTCGGCTTTGGCAACCACCGGCGGTGCATCTATGTCCTGCGGAAGGTTTCGCTGCGCCTGTGATACACGGTCGCGCACGTCGTTGGCGGCCTGCTCCAGGTCGGAGTTCAGGCTGAATTCTACGGTAATATTGCTGTTACCCAGCGAACTGGAGGAAGAGATAGACCGGATTCCCTGAATACCGTTGATGGCTTTTTCCAAAGGCTCGGTGATCTGCGACTCCACAATGTCGGGGTTGGCACCCGTGTAGGAAGTGCGGACGGTGATCACCGGAGGGTCTATCGCCGGATATTCCCGCACACCCAGAAACGTATATCCCAGATAGCCAAAAAACAGGATGAGGATACTCATCACAATGGCTGTTACGGGCCGTCGTAGTGAAAAATCAGAGAGATTCATAGGCGGGAGGGTAAAAGGGTAACCTCTTAGTTGATTTTAGCAAATTTGAGCGGGGCGTCGGGCCGGAGGAAGAGCATTCCGGTCACTACGATGGTATCACCTTCAGCCAGGCCCGACAGAATCTCGATATCGGATTCGCGGCGGATACCGGTCTGAACCGCTACAAACTGCGCCTTGCCGTTGCGCGACACAATCACGCGCTTGTCGCGGGCCTGCGGAATCACAGCCTGCGTGGGAGCCATCAAAGCCTTGTTGCGGTCGCTCAGTTTCAGGCTGATCTGGGCAAATGCACCCGGAATCAGCAGAGACGAGCTTTCATCTACGACTGCACGGATGTTGAGGGTGCGGGTTTCTTCGCTCACGCCTTCTTCCGTAGCCAGTACAATGGCGTGAAACAGTTTATCCGTTCCTTCGATGGTGAAGTCAATTTTTTGTCCGCTTTTTACCTCGCGGCCATATTTTTCCGGTACACTGAAATCGAGTTTCAGTTTATTGATCTGGCGCAGGGTGGCCACGGTGGTCGCAGGTGATACGTAGGCACCCACGCTGATCTGCCTCAGACCGATGGTCCCGGCAAAGGGCGCAT
>RDXT01000520.1 GCA_004292985.1 Bacteroidota bacterium | reverse complement strand
AGCTGTGGGTGCCTTATCACCAGCTGTATTGCCCGGCGGAGGATCAACCCCTTCGCCTTCCGGGTCAGACAGCTGCTGCAGCAAGCCGTGTGGCTGAATCGGGCAAGCCGGAGGTCGCTGCCCGCTCAGAAGCGGGGCCTATGCCCAAGCTCCCCATGAAAGACAGCCCCCTGCGCGGAACCTATCCCATCTTCGGCAGCAAATATGCCAATGTGCCCCTCGATGAAACTGACCTCAGCGGCAAGGTTTTCTATATCTCCTCCGGTCATGGGGGGCCTGATCCCGGTGCGGTGGGTAAATTTGGCACCCAGAGCCTCTGCGAAGACGAATATGCCTATGACATCTCCCTTCGCCTGGCCCATAATCTCCTTTCGCGGGGTGCTACGGTCTATATCATTGTGCGGGACCCCGATGACGGTATCCGGGAAGGCGAGATTCTGCCCTGCGACAAGGACGAAAATTTCTGGCTCGACAAAGATATTGCGGTCTCTCAGTCTGAGCGCCTGTTCCAAAATTCCGAAGTGATCAATGAACTGTACCGAAAAAACCTGGAGCAGGGAGTCAAAGACCAGCGCCTTGTGGTGATTCATGTGGACTCCAACAGCCAGAGCGAGCAGATAGATATGTTTTTCTACTATAAACCCGGCGATGAACTGAGTAAGGCATTTGCCCAGACCGTTCACCAGACCATTAAGCAAAAATACGAGGTCTATCGCAAAAGCCGGGGCTATGAGGGCACTGTTACGCCCCGCGACCTGCACATGCTCCGCGAGACAGAACCTACGGCGGTATTTATCGAGCTGGGCAATATCCGCAACCGCAATGACCAGGCCCGCCTCGTGATCGAAGGTAACCGCCAGCTGATCGCCAACTGGCTCCTCGAAGGCATTCTGAAGGACGTGAAGTGATACAAATGAAAAAGGCTACCCGTAGAGAGCAGCCTTTTGTATGTATCCGGCCCTTCGAGAGCCTCAGGGACCGGTAATGATTAATTCAGGCTTACTTTCTGATTGAAAGTTTCACCTGCTTCGTTGATCAGAGATACGAAGTAGAGACCGGCAGCGAGATCACCACGCTCGATGATAACCGCATCGCTGTTTACATTGAGTTCGCGTACTACCTGACCGTTGAGGGTTGTCATACGGAAGGTGTAGGAAGCGCGGGTGTCATTGCTGAATTCCAGCACGCTCTGGCTGCTCATTGGGTTGGGGAAGAAACGTACAGGGCGAACAGAGTTCAGGTCCTGCTCGATTCCGCTGCGGAAAGTGATGGTGCAGGTGTTGAAGAGGTAGCCGGGCAGAACAGCAGCTGCGGTGATCACCACTTTGCGGTTCAGGGTACCTACGCCGCCATTGCCACATTCTGCTGTGATGCCGGTTTCGTCAGTGCCCCATGCGTTTCCGTTGAGGAATTTGTACTCATAGGTTCCTGCGGGAATGCTTACGGTTTTGGCATAGAGATTTCCGCCCAGAGAGTCCAGCTTTAAGGTATTGGGCTGCCAGTCGCCTGGTAATCCGGCTTCAGACTGAAAGTCGCCTGCGATGTGCACGCCAACAGGCGCTACGGTGAGGCCAGTCATGTCCACGCGGAAGGTAACGTCCACGTTCTGAGCGCTGAGTCCCACAGCCACAAACAGAAGTGCGAGAGTTGTGTAAAGTTTACGCATAATGATCCAAATAAAAAGGTTAATGTTTGGTTAATGTACCCTTTAAACGTAAAACAAGAGAATAAGGCTGCGCAATATACATGCAATTTCATAAGATTCCTTACATTCCGATAACGTTTGCAGAAATTCCGGCAACGTTTGCAAATATTTCTCAAAATCTATATATTTAACATTCTTTATTACCCAAACTACCCGTATGATGACTACGCTACGCAATGCAATCTGCCTCTTGCTGCTCCTGACGGCAGGCGCAGGAGTGAGGGCACAGATACTGAACATCTCCCCGGTATTCCCTACGGTAGATGATACGATTACCGTGACCTATGACGCGACTCAGGGAAACGGAGAGCTGGTGGGAGTTTCGCCTGTATTTGCCCATGCCGGACTCATTACCACCCAGAGTACTTCTCCTTCGGACTGGAAATATGTGCAGGGAAACTGGGGAACCAACGATCCGCAGGTGCTGATGCAAAATCTGGGCAATAACCAGCACCGCATCAAGTACCATATCCGAAGCTTTTACGATAATGTGCCTTCCAGCGTAACGGTGCTGCAACTGGCATACGTTTTCCGCAACCAGGCAGGCACAAAGGTGGGCCGCGATGCCAGTGGCGCTGATATTTACTATCCCATCTGGGACGGATCGAGCTACGATATCCGCTTTCTGCAACCGGAGAATAGCCCCCTCGTCGAGCTGGGCAATAATATCCCGGTGCGTGCAGCAGTACCTTTTACCTCCTCGCTTCAGATGTTCGAAGACGGAAACCCGCTGACCAGCGCCAGTGGCAAGGAGATCAACTATACGCTTGTAGCGGCTACGCCCGGTAAACACTGGGTCAAGGTAACAGGCATCTATAACGGGCAGACCTACGCCGACTCCTTTTCATATATTGTCAGAGGGCCGGTAGTGCAGCAGGATCCGCCCGCCGGGATCAAAGAGGGCATTAATTACCTCAATGATTCGACCGTAGCTCTGGCCCTCTACGCGCCCCGCAAAGACTATGTATATGTCATCGGCGATTTTAACCAGTGGCAGCCCGATCCGCTCTATTATATGAAGCGCTCTGTGGACAGCACGCTGTGGTGGGTAGAGATTTCGGGCCTTACTCCAGGAGAAGAGTATGGGTTTCAGTACTTTATAGACGGGACGCTGCGGCTGGCCGATGCCTACGCCGATAAGGTCCTCGATCAGAACAATGACCCTTTTCTCAGCACTGTGTATCCGGGCCTCAAGCCGTATCCGGCTAACTTCACCAGCGGAATCGTATCGGTATTACAAACAGCCCAGACGCCTTATATCTGGCAAAACCCAGTATATGAGCGCCCTGCCAACAGCGACCTGATCATATATGAGCTGCACGTGCGCGATTTTGTGGCCCGCCATGATTACAAAACGATCATTGACTCCCTCAGCTATCTGCAAAATCTGGGGATAAATGCCATCGAACTCATGCCGGTGATGGAGTTTGAAGGAAACAACAGCTGGGGATATAACCCGAGTTTCTTTTTTGCCCCGGATAAATATTATGGCAAAGAGGCTGATCTTAAGGCATTTATAGACTCCTGTCATGGACGGGGAATCGTGGTGATCCTCGATATGGTCCTTAACCATGCCTTCAGCCAGTGTCCCCTGACGCGCCTGTATTGGGATGCTGCCAACAGCCGCCCTTCGCCCGACAACCCCTGGTTTAATCCCGAGGCGACCCACCCCTTCAGCGTCGGATACGATTTCAATCACCAAAGTCCTCAGACACAGAAGTTTGTGGACCGCGTGCTCTCCTATTGGGTGAGCGAATACAAGATGGATGGGTACCGCATGGACCTCTCCAAGGGCTTCACCCAGGTCAACTCCGGCACCAATGTGGGACTGTGGGGGCAGAGAGACACCTCCCGCATCCGGATCATCAAGCGGATGTTTGACAAGCTCCGCCAGACGGATCCCGGCGCCTATTTTATCCTCGAACACTTTGCCGACAACTCCGAGGAAAAAGAACTGGCCGAATATGGCATGATGCTCTGGGGCAATCACACCTATAACTATGGCGAGGCCGTGATGGGCTATATCAACAACTCCAACTTCCAGTGGATTTCCTACCAGAACCGGGGCTGGGCTGTGCCGCATGCCGTGGGGTACATGGAAAGCCATGACGAAGAGCGACTTACGTATAAGAGTCTGACCTTCGGCAACTCGGCCCCCGGCTACAATACCCGCGACCTCAATACTGCCCTGGCGCGCCTCGAACTGGCGGGCACCTTTTTCTTCACCGTTCCCGGTCCGAAAATGATCTGGCAGTTTGGAGAGCTGGGCTATGATGTATCCATTGATTTTAATGGGCGCACGGGTGAAAAGCCCATCCGCTGGAACTATCTCAACAACTACTTCCGCTCCCGCCTCTACAGCGTGTGGAAAGCAGTCATTGACCTGCGCAGCCAGAACGAAGCGGTCTTCCGCACGCAGACCTATAGCCTCAATGTGGGCGGCGCCTATAAGCGTATTGGCCTGACACACAGCAGTATGGACGTGGTAGTGCTGGGCAATTTTGCCCTAACAGCCCAGAGCGGATCACCCGCCTTTCAGCATACAGGCTACTGGTATGAGTATTTCAGCGGCGACAGCCTGAATGTAACGGATGTTAATGCGGCGATTCCTCTGGCGGCGGGCGAATATCGCATCTATACGGACCAGCGCCTGACCAAGCCCGATGTTACCTTGGCTGCCGACCCGCTGACCAGCGATCTGGCGCTGAACCTCTTCCCCAATCCCGCAAGCCAGTCGGCGACGCTCAGTTTCGAACTGGACAACAACACAGCCGTAAAAGTAGAAGTGCTCGACCTTTCTGGACGCGTAATAGAGGTGTTGCTGGAGCATGAGCAACTGATCGCCGGCACCTATCGCGCAGAATGGGATCTGAAAGTAAACGGCCAGCCCGTCAGCCCCGGACTCTACGTAGTGCGCATCCGCGCAGGCGACCGCGAACTAAGCCGCAAACTGGAAGTAAA
>RDXT01000519.1 GCA_004292985.1 Bacteroidota bacterium | reverse complement strand
GGAGTCGGCCAGTGCCAGTCCCCCGCCAAAAATCAGGAGGATTCCCCAGGGCATCTTCACGGCGTGTTTCCAGTTCATCAGGCGCTCGCCGGGCTGCGAAGGAGCCGGAATAAAAAACAGCGCCAAAGCCCCCAGCAGTCCCACTATGGTATCGTCGAGCGCCGGGATGAGGGGCTGAAGCACAAAGCCCCGGATGATCCACGCCACAGCCGCGCAGGTAAATACGGCCAGCACGCGCTTTTCTTCGGGCTGCATCGGCCCCAGGCTGCGCAACTGCTCCCGCAGGGCATCGCTGCTGCCGATCCCCACATCTGCGCCCACCTTAAACCCGGCATGCACCAGGTAATACCAGGTCAGCAGTAATAGAATAGATGCCAGAGGAAGCGCAGCAATCATCCACTGCACAAAACTAAATTCGATACCATAGGTCTCGCGCACCACCCCTGCAAAAACCAGGTTAGGGGGCGTGCCGATCATGGTGGCCATACCACCGATCGAAGCGGCATACGCGACTCCCAGCACCAGCGCCTGTGAAAAGGGCGTCGGAATCAATTTACCCAGAGCATCGGTCTTACTGAACTGCCGGATCACGGCCATCGCAATGGGCATCATCATCAGCGCGGTCGCTGTGTTGGAGATCCACATCGAAATCACAGCGGTCGCCAGCATAAAGCCCAGCACCAGTTGCCGCGAGCCTGTGCCGATGGCCAGAATGATGTGCAGGGCAATGCGGCGGTGCAGTTCCCAGCGCTCGATGGCGATGGCGAGGACAAAACCCGCCAGGTAGAGAAATACGAGGGGGTTGCCATAGGCCTGTGCGGAGGGGCCGATCTTCATCGCTCCGGTGAGGGGCAGCAGCACCAGGGGCAGCAGGGCCGTTACTTCGATTTCGACAGCCTCCGTGATCCACCAGAGGGCCACCCAGGCGGTAACGGCAAGGGCGGCGCGGGCAGGATCGCTCATCCCCTCCGGATGGAGAAACAGCAGGACTAACCCAAAGGAAAGGGGCCCCGAAAAGAGGGCAGCCAAGCGGCCATTCTGCCGAAGTGCGGCACCCGCTGTACGTATATTCATACCAATATCAGTTGAGCATCTTCCAGACGAGGGTCTTGAGAATATGCGACTCGTCCATGAGGGTCGGGGTCGCTCCCTTGAGCATCAGGTCTGCCTCCTGAATATAGGTAAGATTCCGGAATGTCTGTGTGGGGCTGTATTTCTGACCGGCAGCAGCATAGTCCCGGGCCTGGTAATAGTTGACCCCCAGGGCATTTTTGATCGAATTGGGGTCTTTAAACTGGCCCCGGTGTACGAGGGCGACATTGTGAAAAAACTGAAACAATCCGCTGAGGATCAGCACCGGAGGGTTAATTTTTACATTCTGGGTGAGCCGGTCTGTGATCATGTGCGCACGGGCGGTCTGCCGCTCGCTCAGGGCGTGGATCAGCTCGAAGACGTTAAATTCTTTATCCACATTGATCATCTGATAGACAAAGGAAAGCGCCAGTTTGGTTTTTCCTTCCGCCCGCAGATTGATGAATATTTTTTCGAGTTCATTTTCGATCAGGTTGAGGTTGGGGCCCAGGTTGGAGACGAGCGCAGCACCGATGCCTGCCTCGGCCTCAAAGCCCGATTCGCGCAGGTACTCATCTGCCCACTTCTGCACGTCGGAGTCGTACATTTTTTTGGACTGGAAGCTCACGCCTATCTTGTCGGCAGCATCTGCTGCTGCCTTGGGCAGGCCCGCTTTGCGGTCTTTGAAGAGCAGCGCCAGCACGGTGCTGCCCGCAGGCTGTTTGATATAACCGGCCAGTTTTTCGGCTTCGCCTTTGGGCAGGCGATGGGCCTCCTTCACGATCACCAGCCGCCGGGCGGCCATGACCGGAAAACTCCGGCATTCGCTCACGATGCGGGCCGCTGTGGTGTCGGGACCATACATCAGCGCACGGTTAAAATCTGCCTCACCTGCCTGTAATACAGCCCCTTCGGCCTCCAGTGCCTCGGCGATTTTGTCAATAAAAAACCCCTCTTCCCCGAATAAATAATAGACAGGCGCAAACTTTCCTTTGCGTATATCCTGCATGATCTGGGTATAGCTTGCCATGAATCAGGGCCGTAAATGGTGTTCAAAAAAGGTGAGGCTCTGGCTCAGCGCAAGGTCGAGCTGGGGCGTGCTGCCCGCAAACGGGTGGCGGGTACCGAAGGTGTGGTCGCCGCCGGGAACGAGCCGGAACTCTGTAAAGGCCGGATCGGCAAAAATATTCAGCTGTTCGCCTTCGTAATAGGGCACTGTCTCGTCGCGCTCGCCGTGGAGGATCAGGTAGGGTTTGCCAAGTTCGCGGGCGGCATCGAGAATATGAAGGGAGCTGCGGCCATGCTTTTCGATGTCTTCGAGCAGGGCGGTACCGATGCGGAAAATTTGTCCGGTGCGGGTGTTTTTGACTTCGCGGTAGCCTTGTTTGCGCCAGGCTCCATATTCTTCGCGGGGAAAACGATCTACCGAAGAGATCGAAGCCCAGGTCGCGAGGGCCGAAACCTCCGGGTTCTGGCGGGCCGCCAGGATAGACATACCACCGCCCCGGCTGTGTCCCAGCAAGCCCAGTTTTTTATGAAGGCGGGCACCGAAAACGTCGCGCTGGGTACAGGCCTGAATTACTTCGCGTATTTCACTGACTTCAAGCGAGTAGGTGTTTTTTTCAAATTTATCTATCTCCGTAAACTCCAGCGGATCACTGCCGATGCCATTATGCGAAAAATTAAAGGCAATGAAGGAAAATCCGTGATCGGCAAAGTACTGACCTGCATAGGGCACAAATCCCCAGTCTTTAAACCCCTTAAACCCATGCACATAGATAATGCAGGGGCGCTGACCAAAATCCGCTCCGTAGCAATCGGCAGCCAGACTGTTTCCCGCACGTGTAGCCAGCGTAAATGATTGACTCATAATCTGTTCAGAGAGATTACAGCGACCCGCGAAGTTCGCCCTCGGCATGTTTGAGCACAAACTCCACCCGCTCCATCAGCGCCGGAAGCTCGCCCTTGAGGGTAGGCTCTTTGGCGATCACCTCCATGCGGAGCATCGCGTCTTTGACTTCGTGGATGCCCATGACTGCCGCAGAGCTTTTAAACTTATGGGCGGCCTTCGACAGTTCGGTAAAATTATTGTCGCGGATATAGTTGCGCAACTGTTCGATCACAGTGGGAAGACTATCCAGAAACTTATCAATCGCCTTGCGCATCAGACTATGATCGCCAGCACAAATGCCCTTCAGGTAGTCGAGGTCGGAGTAAGGGGGAGCAGTCATGGGTGAAGAAGGGTTGATTTCGGGGTAAGAGACAGCACTTCCGTTTAAACTTCCATTTACGTGAGTCGCGTCTTCATGCTTTCCGTTTCCATTGGAAGTGCTTCGCCGCGCATGTGCAGCAATTTTATCTAAAAATGTGGAAGTTTCAATGGGTTTGGAAACATAATCATCCATCCCTGCTTTGAGGCACTCGTCGTCACTACCCGTGAAAGCATTGGCTGTCAGCGCGATAATGGGTATTTTGCACAAAGGTTCGCCCAGCTTCCGGATAAATCGGGTCGCCTCATATCCGTCCATCACAGGCATCTGCACATCCATCAGCACCAGGTCATAGCTGCCCTCCTGCACCATCTCGACCCCCTCCTGCCCGTTGTTGGCGATGTCGAGCATCACCCCATAGTCGTTCAGCAGTTTCTGGGTAACCATCTGGTTCAGGGGGTTATCTTCGATCAGGAGGATATTCAGCCCCTTGAGGTCAAAGGAATGGTGGCCTTCGCCGTTTTTCGGGTCTGCTTTTTCGCTGCCGATCTCATAGCGGAGGTAGGCGGTGAAGGTAGATCCGACATTTGGCTCGCTGTCCACTTCGATGCGGCCTCCCTGAAGCGTAACCAATTGATTAACAATGGTCAGGCCCAGGCCGGAGCCTTTGTAGCGGCGGTTGAGGTCGGAGTCTATCTGCAGGAATATTTCAAAAATAGAGTCCAGCTGGTCTTTGGGAATGCCAATACCTGTGTCTTTGACAGTGAAGGCGATCTCTACCCAGGAATCTTCTGTTTTTACCATCTCTGCGCGGACCCGGATCGAGCCTTTGGTCGTATTTTTGACCGCATTGTTGATCAGGTTCATCAGAATCTGGCTCAGGCGCACGCCGTCTCCCACCAGCACGCGGGGGATGCGCTCATCTACATCCATCTGAAACTGAAGCCCCCGGCTCCCGGCAAACTGCTCCTGCATGTCGCGGATGTGCGAGAAGGTTTTGGACAGCTGGAAGGGTTCGTGGTAAAAGTCTATTTTTCCGGCTTCGATTTTTGAGAGGTCGAGAATATCATTAACAACGGCCAGAAGCGTTTCTCCGGCACTTTTGATGGTTTCGAGCTGTTCGCGCTGGTCGGTGGTAAGCTCGGTATTGAGCAGGCGCTGGGTGAGCATCAGCACCGGATTGAGCGGCGTGCGGATTTCGTGGCTGGTTTTGGCCAGAAACTCCTGCCGGATCTGCGCCGAGCGGATAGCGATCTGTTTTTCGCGCTCCAGCTCTTCGATTTTATAGCTATCGGTTACATCCTGGCTGGTGCCCGACACTACTGCCGGTTTTCCCGAACGGTCGCGGCGGACAGAGGCCCTCATCTGGATGTGGCGGACCTGATCGAGGACCTGGCCG
>RDXT01000978.1 GCA_004292985.1 Bacteroidota bacterium | reverse complement strand
TATCTTACCAAAAGCTAACAGCTCATTGGCTCCTTCCCAGTGCAAAACTTTCAGCACCATGCCTACTACCAGCGCCATTCCGCCTGCAAGATATAATCCACCTTGAATGTATTTCATTGCGTCTATGCGTAAAAGAGAGAAAAGGACTTACCCACCAAAGATACTCTCTTGCCGGATTTTTCTTATTTTGGGCCATGAAAAAGCTTCTCTTTTTTACCCTCACCCTTCTGACCCTCTCCGCCTGCACCAGCCTGCGGAGCGTATCAGAAAAAGGCAGCCCCTTCAGCGCAACCCAGCGGGAAATGATCCTCAGCGGCGACGCAAACACCCCCATGCGGGTTTTTCTGATCACCAACAAACAGGACTCGCTGCTGCTGCGCACCCACAGCCAAAACGTTAAGGCAGACCCCAAAGACCCTGTATTACAGCTCTTTATCCAGCGGCTTTACCGTACCGTTACCGACAGCCAGTCGCTGGGCGTGGGTATCGCAGCCCCACAGGTGGGTATCCTGAAAAACATCATCTGGGTTCAGCGCTTCGACAAGCCGGGCTTTCCCTTTGAAGCCTACCTCAATCCCGTGATCCGGCAATATTCCACCAAAAAGCAGCCCTGCGCCGAAGGTTGTCTTTCGATCCCCGACACGCGGGGCACCACCCAGATCCGCGCCTACGCCATCCTGCTGGAGTACGACCGCCCCGACGGCAGCCACCAGATCGAAATGGTCGAGGATTTTACGGCGGTGATTTTTCAGCATGAGATAGACCACCTGAATGGGATTCTGTTTATTGACCATTTGCAGGAGGAAATCCGGAAGGCGAAGGGCCGCTAAGGGAGCTTAACCTGCTGATAACTAAGCATATAGAAGCTTTGTGATAAAATACCGCTAAGGTCGCTAAGTTCGCGGAGAGGCTTTGCGTGCTTTGCGACTTTGCGGTAAAAAGACTTGTTTCGGGTCGGAGACCACTCACAAGCGGACAGTTAGGGTCGGAGACCACTCACAAGCAAAAAGGCAGACCTACGACACCTCCTCCAGCGCCTCCTGGTGCTTCCAAAGCTCCTGAAACGCCGGGCTGCGCCTGCGCAACTCCTCAAAACTACCCTCATCCGCCACCCGGCCCTGGTGCAGCACGTAGATAT
>RDXT01000518.1 GCA_004292985.1 Bacteroidota bacterium | reverse complement strand
AATCCTTCAATCATCCATTTCTCAGGGCATGGTAACGCAGAAGGTATTTGCATTCAGGATGGCCAAAATCAGATCAAAATAATCCGTAACGAAATTTTGGGCCCTTTTTTCAAAAGTCTGTCAGGTGTTACGGAGTTGGTTGTTTTAAACTCTTGTCTCTCCTCTGCTCAGGCCGAAATCATAGCTGAATTTATCCCCTTTGTGGTGGGCACCAAGGTTAAAATTCAGGATGAGTTGGCCATTGCATTTTCCAGTGGGCTATACAACGGCCTGGGAGAAGGGTTAGGATTAAGAGATGCGATTGAACGCGGAAGATGGTCTGTGGGTATAGAATCTCCTGCTGCAATGGAGTATTATGAAGCATGGGAGAACGGGTTTCCGATAATATGGTAGCTATGAACCCCCTCTCCCTTACCACCCTCGCCCACCACATGGTCCCCGTCGAAGGGGGCACATTCCAGATGGATGAGGACTACCCCGTCACCCTCAGCGACTACCTGCTCTGCCGCTATCCGGTCACGCAGACCCTATGGCGCGAGGTAATGGGGGCGGACCCTGAGGGGTTGTATTTTACGGGTACTGACCGCCCGGTGGAAAGGGTTCACTGGTACGATGCCGTAACCTTCTGCAACCGCCTGAGCGAAGCCTGTGGCCTGGACCCGGCTTACATCATTGATCCCGATACCCCAGACCCCCATAACAAATCCAAATATGACGATCTGAAATGGTCTGTTTCTTTAGTGGCTGGAGCCAGAGGGTACCGCCTCCCCACCGAAGCGGAGTGGGAGTACGCGGCCCGTGGCGGCAAGTGCAGCCAGGGCTTCGAGTACAGCGGCAGCGCTGACTTAGACGAGATAGGTTGGTATGACGATAACAGCTACGGCGAAACGCAGCCCACAGGCCTCAAAGCCCCCAACGCCCTGGGCCTCTGCGACCTCAGCGGCAATGTCTGGGAGTGGTGCTATGACTGGTATGACAGCTTCTCATTCGCCCCTCAATCTAATCCGGTTGGCCCGTATCATGGCGAGAACCGTGTGCGCCGCGGGGGCAGTTGGAGCCGCGTCCCGGTCTACGCCCGAGTGTCGCGCCGCTACGGCTGGCTCCCCGGTCGCCGGAGCCTCAACCTCGGTTTCCGCCTGGCCCGGTCACTCTGAGCGCCCCGCTTGCAGGGTTGATTTTTTTAGACTTATCCTGTTTGTAGATATGCTGAATATATGACCACACACGCTCTCCTGACTGACCTCTCTCTCGCCACCCTCGACCAGCATATGGTGCGGATCGAAGGCGGAAGCTTTGAGATGGGAGGGGAATCAATTTCTGATGATGCCAAGCCCGTTCACAGAGTCCGCCTGAATTCTTTCGCACTCTGCCGCTACCCAGTCACGCAGGCCCTCTGGCGGGAGGTGATGGGCGCAGACCCGGAGGAGCTGTATTTTACGGGGGGAGACCGCCCGGTAGAAAAAGTTCATTGGTATGACGCTTTAGCCTGCTGCAACCGTCTGAGCGAAGCCAGCGGCCTAGAACCGGCCTATACGATTGATCCCCATAAGCAAGACCCCAAAAATAGAAACAGCTTCGACCACCTGAAGTGGTCCGTTTCCCTGATACCAGACTCCAAAGGGTATCGCCTGCCCTCCGAGGCGGAGTGGGAATACGCTGCGCGTGGCGGTAGGTATGCCCGCGATTACGACTATGCAGGCAGTACGGATCTGGACGAGGTCGGCTGGTATGATGACAACAGCTACGACGAAACGCAGCCCCCGGGCCTCAAACTACCCAACGCCCTGGGCCTCTACGATCTCAGCGGCAATGTATGGGAGTGGTGCCAGGACTGGTACGGCGACTACCTCTCCCAAGCGAAAACCCATTCCAGCGGCCCGGCTGACGGCGAGTACCGCGTGAGTCGCGGGGGCAGTTGGTACTACGACCTGGGTTACACCCGCGTGTCGCGCCGCTACAGCTGGCACCCCGACAGCCGAAACGACTACCTCAGCCTCCGCCTGGCCCGGTCTACCTGAGCGCAGCGCAGTCGCTTGCGGGGTTGAGTTTTAGATTTTTTGCCTTTTTGTTTTATCCTGTTTATATATGCTGCATATATGACCACATACACACTCCTGACCGATCTCTCCCTGGCTACCCTCGACCAGCACATGGTGCAGATTGAGGAGGGTAGCTTTGAGATGGGAAGCAATGAATATGATGACGAAAAACCCATCCATACCGTCAACCTCAACGCCTTCGCCCTCTGCCGCTACCCGGTCACGCAGCAGCTCTGGCGGGAGGTGATGGGGGCAGACCCGGAGGAGTTGTATTTTACGGGTGCTGATCGCGCGGTAGAAGATGTTTCCTGGGATGATTGTCAGATGTTTATCCAAACCCTTAATGCCCGGACAGGCTTGCGCTACCGCCTGCCCACCGAAGCGGAGTGGGAATACGCAGCACGGGGCGGTAAGTACGGCCAGGGCTTCGAGTACAGCGGCAGCGATGACTTAGACGAGGTGGGGTGGTACTCAGAAAATAGCTACAGCGAGACCCAGCCCACAGGTTTCAGAGCCCCCAACGCGCTGGGGATATACGATCTGAGCGGCAATGTCTGGGAGTGGTGCCAAGATCGGTATGGCTATTACCAAGCCGATCCCAGCAACCCTACTTATGGCGCGAGCCGCGTGCTCCGCGGGTGCAGTTGGTACAACGACCCGCTGATTTATACCCGCGTATCGGGCCGCAATGGCTGGCCCCCCAGCTTCCAGCGCAACGTTCTCGGCTTCCGTCTGGCCCAGTCCATCTGAGCGCAGCGCAGTCCCGCTTGCAGGGTTGATGTGCATTTTCCCTTTAATCCGCTCCGGCAAGTTTTGTTTTTCGTCTTAGCTTAGCCAATTTTTATGAAAACCCTTACCCAAACTCTCTCCCTCTCCACTCTCGATCAGCACATGGTGCGCATTGAGGGAGGAAGCTTCGATATGGGTAGTGATGAGTATAAGGACGAAAAACCTATTCATCAGGTCACGCTATCCAGTTTTGCGCTCTGTCGATATCCGGTTACACAAGGCTTCTGGCGGGAGGTGATGGGGGCCAATCCGCAGGAGTTGTATTTTATAGGCGCAGACCGCCCAGTAGGACGGGTATCATGGGAGGATTGTCAGGTTTTTATTAACAGGCTGAATGGACTTGCGGGCACTTCAGGAGCCTCAGTGTCCGAAGAGACTACCACCTACCGCCTGCCTACCGAGGCGGAGTGGGAGTATGCAGCGCGGGGCGGTAAGTACAGCCAGGGCTTCGAGCACAGCGGTAGTGCGGACTTAGACGAGGTAGGCTGGTATAATGGCGACAGCTACGGCGAAACGCAGCCTACAGGCCTCAAACTGCCCAATGCGCTGGGCCTCTATGACCTCAACGGTAATGTCTGGGAGTGGTGCTTTGACAGGTATAACTACTACTCATGTGGCCCGCAAACCAATCCCCGAGGCTCTGCTGATGGCGGGCACCGCGCGGGCCGAGGAGGCTGTTGGCTCTACAATGCGGCTCTCGCCCGCGTCTCGACGCGCTACCTCTGGTTCCCCAACCGCCGGGACTTCCGCATCGGCTTCCGCCTGGCCCGGTCTCTCTGAGCACAGCTCAGTCCCGCTTGCGGGGTTGAGTTGTATTTTTTTGCCTTCTTGATTTTTGAAGGGCTTCCCCTTTTGTATCCCTTCGGCTGCGCTCAGGGCAGGTTTTGTGTGCCAGGCATCAAAAATATAGGAAAAAGCATGGTGCATATATATGCTGCGGGCATGGGTGTAAGCCCTTCGGGCTAAAAGGGGAGAAGAAAAAATAAGGGCGGCGTGCGTGCTACAGACGTTGCGCTGCTACGCGGCTCACTACGCGGCTTTAGGAGCTTCGCCCTATTTCCCGTAGGCGCTTATCACATAAGCGCATAGATAAGGGCAAGGCCCATACAGCAGCGGGATTACACACAGCCCCCCGCACAGGGCCGAAATGCCGCAAAACCATCCGCGCGTGCACCTTCAGGAAGAATCGGTAAATGATGGGGAAGTATGGGTAAGTGGGTGTGCCTGTGATACCCCACCTTTGTGCCAGTCAACAATCTACAGATCATGAACTATGCGCATCTTGCTTTTACGGATGCTGTGAAAAGCCTCCAGGAAGCGAACGGCAGCCGCCGCAGCTACGAACGGGTGGAAAAAAACCAGGTGACTACCGGGCTGGGTGACAATGAAAGGGATTTTATTGAAGACCAGGACCATTTTTTCATGGCTTCTATTGGCGAAAACGGCTATCCGTATATCCAGCACCGGGGCGGTCCGGCGGGCTTTTTGAAGGTGCTGGACCCGAAGACGCTCGCATTTGTGGACTTTAGCGGCAATAAGCAGTATATCAGCACCGGCAACCTGCAAACTAACCCGAATGTGTCGCTGATCCTCGTGTCGTACACACACCGCGCCCGCCTGAAGTTATATGCCAAAGCCCGCGTGGTGGCGCTGGAAGATGATCCGGCGCTGTTTGAAAAGATTGACCCCGCCGGCTACCCGCACCGCCCCGAGCGGTTGATGGTGCTGGATGTGCAGGCCTTCGACTGGAACTG
Organism: Bacteroidota bacterium; assembly: GCA_004292985.1. GTDB lineage: Bacteria > Bacteroidota > Bacteroidia > J057 > J057 > RDXT01. The sequence goes on along the minus strand of RDXT01000518.1, from coordinate 928 downwards.
CCCGCAGCATATTACGCAGCGCTTTACGCTGGAGGATTACGCAGCGCTTTACGCTGGAGGAGATCCAGGCGGCTTTTGGGTCGCAGGGGGTGTAGGGGATTTATTGTTCCCTGTTCTCTGAACCCTGTTCCTTGTACAAGGGGCTGCACCCCTTGCTGGTATATTACGCCCCGTCAGGGCTTTGAAACGCTGCGGGGTTTTTGGGAAGGCTCATCGGTATGCCCTCCGGGCCAAAGGGGGAGGAAAAAAATAAGGGCTGGCCTGTTTGCTACAGACGTTGCGCCGCTACGCGGCTTTGGGACCGTAGCCGCTTATCACATAAGCGCATAGACAAGGGCAAAGCCTATACGATAGCGGGATTACGCGCAGCCCCCCGCAGGTCCGAAATCCCGCAAAACGGTGGGGCCTTCGGGCCATTTTTCCCGTAGGCGCGTATCATATACGCACACAGGCACGGTGCATCGCCCATAGGGTCAGGGCGGGATTACGCGCAGCCCCCCGCACAGCTCCGAAATCCCGCAAAACGGCGGTTCTGTTCCCTGAACCCTGTTCCCTGTTTTCAGCTTACGCCCACAATCTTCCCGTCCACCACATCTATCGCCTGTGCCTGGGGCACTTTGGGCAGGCCGGGCATGCGCATCATGTCGCCGCAGACGGCTACGATAAAGCCTGCGCCCCGGCTGATGGCGAGTTCGTCTATGTGGATGGTGAAGCCGCCGTCGAGGCCGCTGGTGCCGGGGTCGTCGGTGAAGGAATACTGGGTTTTGGCCATGCAGACGGGCAGGTGGCTGAGGCCCAGTTTTTTGATTTTTTTGAGGGTTTCGCGGGCTTTTTTGCCTAAGGAAATGTCTTTGCCGCCGTAGAGGGTCTGCACCACTTTGCGGAGTTTGGTCTCGGTGCTGTCGGAGGCTTCGTAGGTAAATTGCAG
>RDXT01000977.1 GCA_004292985.1 Bacteroidota bacterium | reverse complement strand
GCCTAAAAAGCCATGCGCTACGGTCTTCTGTTTCTCTCTCTTGTTTGTGCGGGCGGCTTGCAGGCCCAGATTGTACAGACTACCTACGGGCAGCTTCAGGGAAGCACAAACGCTGGGGTGTATCACTTTCTGGGAGTGCCTTTTGCTTCTGCGCCGGTCGGTGCGCTGCGATGGAATGCGCCTCTGCCACCCGCCACATGGACGGGTACACGCGCAGCGACCCAGTTTGCGCCCATGTGCCCGCAGAACATGTACCAACAGGGCGATACGAGCTCCCAGATTGTGGGGGACGAAGACTGCCTTTACCTCAACATCTGGACGCCGCGCCTCGGGGCAGATACCCTGCCGGTGATGGTGTTTATTCATGGCGGCGGCAACCAGCAGGGCGGCGCGCAGGAGATAAATGGCGGCACGTACATGTATGACGGAGAGAACATGGCTGCGCGGGGTCCGGCGGTGGTTGTTACGATCCAGTACCGCCTGGGGCCGCTGGGCTTTCTGGTACATCCGGGCCTCGATGCCGGAAGTTCTACCGGAAAATCGGGCAATTATGCGGTGCTCGATCAGATTCTGGCCCTGCAATGGATCAAAGACAATATCTCCGGTTTTGGCGGTGACACCTCGAAGGTGATGATTTTCGGCGAAAGTGCGGGCGGGGTAAATGTGGGCAATCTGCTGCTGACTCCGCTGAGCGGGGGCCTTTTTCAGCGGGCCTGTATCCAGAGCGCAACGCCGGTCATCGCCAGCTATGCCGATGCCAGCAGCAAAGGCCAGGCATTTGTGGATGGGTTTATCAGCACGGGTACCCCCGCCGAAAAAATCGCACACATGCGCACGCTGTCCGGCGACTCGATTGTATCGGCGCTTTCCAGCCCCCTGGCAGGCGGCGTAGTGCAGATGAACTGGCAGGCCGTGTGGGATGAAATTGTGTTCACTGAGTATGCCCTGAATCTGTTGCAGAGTGGCAATTTCCACCAGGTGCCGCTGATGATCGGCTCCAACGCCGATGAAATGAGCCTTTCTGCACCGCCCACGGTTTTGCCCATCGCGGTAACTGCCCTCATCAATGCCCGTGTGCCGCAAGCCCTTCGTCCTCAGGCAAATGCGCTTTATCCGCCGGGTACGAACTCCACCCAGGCGCGGCA
>RDXT01000809.1 GCA_004292985.1 Bacteroidota bacterium | reverse complement strand
AGGCAGAATAGACAACTTTAAAAGGCAAAGAGGGATCAACCAGCCGCATAAATGCTCCTCAAACGATTAATTTTTACTGCTTTTACGATGTAACATGGTATCAGCACGTTTTTTCAAACTTAAAGGTATAAAATAAAGTGCATTTTGAAAACATTTTAACAAACTGTTAATTATTTCGCCGATTCCTTTGACTTTCGCCGATCAATGTTGCGATACTGCCAAATATCGTGCCTGAGACTTATCTCTCTTTTCCTTGTACAGAGGCCAACTTACATCCCTTATTTCCGTAAGATAACAAAACTTTCAGAAATTTTTGTAAGTTTGAGCCGCATACAAATTCTCTGTCATGAACCTGCTCCAGTTTCTTTCTCAGTCGCCCCGGCTATCCGAAACCGAAAAAACCATCGCTGAAAAGGTGCTCCGCAGTGAGCGGATCAGCGACGAGGAGGGCCTCTATCTGTATGAAAAAGCCGATCTGCCCTTTGCCGGCATGCTCGCGCACCATATCAGGCTCCGGAAAAACGGGAAAAAGACCTTCTTCAACCGCAACTTCCACATCGAGCCGACCAACGTCTGCATCTATAGCTGCTCTTTCTGTTCCTACTCGCGCCAGATCAAAAAGCGTGAGGATGGCTGGGAAAGTACCCTGGAGGAAATGATGGACGTGGTGCGCCGTTACGACGGGCAGCCGGTAACGGAGGTGCATATTGTCGGGGGCGTGCTGCCACAGTACAACCACCAGTTTTACCAGGACCTCTTCCGGGCGATCAAAGCCCACCGCCCGGAGCTGCACATCAAGGCGCTCACGCCGGTCGAGTACCATTATATTTTCAAAAAGGCCAAAATCAGCTACCGCGAGGGCCTTCAGGACATGATCGCGGCGGGCCTGGATTCGATCCCGGGCGGAGGAGCCGAGATTTTCGACAAAGAACTCCGCGACCAGATCGCCGGGGGTAAATGCAGTGCCGAAGAATGGCTCGAAATCCATGAGATCGCCCATGAGCTCGGTTTGCGCTCCAATGCGACCATCCTCTACGGCCATCTGGAGACCTACGCCCATCGTATAGACCACATGCGCAGGCTGCGGGAACTTCAGGACCGCACAGGCGGCTTTCAGACCTTCATTCCCCTGAAATTCCGCAATCAAAACAACGAACTCTCCCACCTTCCGGAGGTTTCAGTGATCGAAGACCTGCGCAACTATGCTGTTTCCCGGATTTACCTCGACAATTTTGACCACGTAAAAGCCTACTGGCCCATGATCGGACGCGAAACTGCCCAGATGGCCCTGTCTTTTGGCGTGGATGACATGGATGGTACGATAGATGACACCACCAAAATCTACACCATGGCCGGCTCCGAGGAAACCCACCCCTCTCTCAGCACCGAGCAACTCGTGGACCTGATCCGCAGCGCAGGTATGGAGCCTGTGGAGCGCGACACCTTATATAATGTAGTGAATGATTTTCCGGCGGCAGCGTCCTTCGTACAATGACCTTTTACACCCAACCCGCTGAATGACAACGCTTTATTTTATCCGTCACGGAGAAACCGACTACAACCGCCAGGGCATTATCCAGGGCGGGGGCATAGATTCTGACCTGAATGAAACCGGTATCCGGCAGGCGCACTCCTTTTATCAGAACTACCAGCATATCGGCTTCGATGCGGTCTATGCAAGTCCGCTGCGGCGCACCCACCAGACCCTGCACCCCTGGAAGATCCAGGGCTATGAACTGCGCATCGAAGAGGGGCTGAAAGAATTTGACTGGGGCAGCCTCGAAGGAGTGAAGCCCTCCGAAGCGCAGGAAAAAGAGTTCAGCGATGCGATCCGCCGCTGGGAAAGCGGAGAAACGCACTTCCGCTATGCCGGAGGAGAGTCGCCCGTAGATGCATGGAAGCGGGCTGAGGCCTTTTTCAGCACCCTCACCGAGCGCCATCCGAGACAAAAACTCCTGCTCTGCTCCCACGGAAGGCAACTGCGCGTGATCCTGGCCGCACTCGTGGACCGGGACCTGCGGGCGATGCATAAATATGGCCACCACAACACCGCCCTGACCATCGTGCATATCAATTCCGATGGCCATGCCTATGTCGAAAAACACAATGACCACAGCCACCTTCACCCCATGAAATCCTAAGTAACTCCCTGATATACAATGCTATGACAGATATTGCGCTCGTTTCCTACCTCAACACCCGCCCGTTTATGGACGGATTCGAAGCCCTGGTACACGACAAAGAAGTGCGCTTTCATCTGTTGCCGCCTGCGGACTGTGCACATGCACTCGAAACAGGGCGCTGCCAGATGGCCCTGCTGCCTTCGGGCGCTATCCCGGGTCTGCCGGGCATCCACCTGCTGCCAGACTATTGTATCGGTGCCAATGGCAAGGTGGACTCCGTATTTATTTTTTCCCAGCGCCCTCTTTCAGAGCTTGATACCCTGCTGCTCGATCCGCATTCACGCTCTTCCAATGCCCTCGCGCAGATTTTGCTCCGCCACCACTGGCGCAAAGACCTCAACCTGGTTGTGCCCGACGAGCGTCCCTTTGACCTTATCGGCGGCTCCATCGGGGCGGTAGCCATCGGCGACAAAGCCATCCGTATGCGTCCGCGCTTTGCTTTTGCCTATGACCTGGCCGCCGCCTGGAAAGAAATGACGGGCCTGCCCTTCGCTTTTGCAGTCTGGGCTTTTCAGCCAGGAAAAGTGTCCCCAGCAGTGATCGAAAAACTGACCCGCGCGATGAGCTACGGGGTGAGCCATGTCCGCGAATCGGCTGAGCGCTGGGCTGCCCATTTTCAGCTGAGTGTCCCCTTTGCCCGAAAATACCTCAGCGAATCCATAGATTATCGCTTCGACGCCCCCAAACACCGGGCACTTCATCTATATTTGCAGCTCATCGCGGATCAAAGGCCATTATCATGCACATCAATCTTATCGGCGGGGGGCTTGCAGGCTCTCTGATGGCTGTTTATCTGGGCCGCCAGGGGCACCAGACAGATGTTTTCGAGCGCCGCCCGGATATGCGCGCGCAACGGGTGGACCGGGGACGCTCTATCAACCTGGCGCTCTCGGCCCGTGGGTTAAAATCGCTCGAAGAGACCGGGCTAAAAGAGGCGATTCTCCAGCTTGCGATCCCGATGTATGGACGGGTGATCCACAGCCCGGAAGGGAAACTGAGTTTTCAGCCGTATAGCAGCGACGGTAAAGAGTGTATTTACTCTGTCTCCCGCGCCGACCTGAACATGCAGCTCATGGATGCCGCCGAGCAATATGAAGGAGTGCGTTTCCACTTCCGGCAGGCCTGCGAAGACCTTGTTTTTCCCGGCGCTGAAGTGAAAATGCGCAATCTCGAAACGCAGGAAGTATTTACCGCTCCCGGTGAGATCAGTCTTGCAACGGATGGCGCTTTTTCCGCTGCCCGCTATGACCTGCAAAAAACACCCCGCTTTAACTTTTCGCAGGACTATCTCGAATATGGATATAAGGAACTGACGATTCCCGCCGGGTCTGGGGGGGCTTTCCAGATGGAAAAACACGCCCTGCACATCTGGCCGAGGGAGACCTTTATGCTGATCGCCTTGCCTAATCCCGATGGATCCTTTACCTGTACCCTTTTTCTGGCCTATGAGGGGGCGAAAAGTTTTGCCGGATTAAGCGATGAGGCTGCGGTCTCCGCTTTTTTCCGTACAGAATTCCCTGACGCAGAGGCACTTATCCCCAACCTGACGGCGGAGTTTTTCGAAAATCCTACAGGCTCACTGGTTACGATGCGTTGTTTTCCCTGGGTATTCGGGGATAAACTCGCCCTGATGGGAGATGCCGCACATGCCATTGTGCCCTTTTTTGGCCAGGGGATGAATGCGGCATTTGAAGACTGCTCGGCGATGAACGATTGCCTGAAGCAGTATCCCGGCGACCTGCGCAGCGCCTTTGATGCCTACCAGCGCCAGCGCAAGCCCCATGCGGATGCCATTGCGCAGATGGCCCTCGAAAATTTCATCGAAATGCGCGACAAGGTGGGTGATGCCGATTTTCTCTTCCGCAAGCAGGTCGAGCGGATCCTGGGCCGGAATTTCCCGCAGTTTCGCTCCCGCTATGAGCTGGTGTCCTTCACTACGCTGCCTTATGCGGAGGCCCTGCGGCGCGGTGAAATCAACGACCGCATCCTCGATACTTTAACCCGATCTCTGAAAAATCCGGAGGAGGTGGATCTGGAGCTGGCTAAGGCATTGATAGAGAAGGAATTGGGGTAACAGCGCTTCGCGCTCTATTCCCCAAGCTCCGCCAGGCTCTTTCGCAGCACTTCCAGTTTCGCTTCGGCGTCGGCTCTTTTCTTGCGCTCGGCTTCGATCACGGCTTCTTTCGCGTTTTTCACGAAATTTTCGTTGTCGAGCTTCTTGTTGACAGAGGCCAGGAATCCTTCGGTATATTCGATTTCCTTCAGGATTTTTCCACGCTCGGCTTCCACATCTATCTGAGGCTGAGGAATATAGAGTTCATGCGCACCCACGCGGATGCTTCCGGTACCTTCCGGCTTTTCGCTCACAAAGCGAATGTCGGTGAGGTTGAGGAGTTTTTCCATCACGGGCGCTCCTTTTTCAAAGGCAGCGGGCGCATCGCTTTTGATCGCCAGGCTAAAGGCATCTTTAGGCGAAAGTCCCTTTTCTGCACGGAAGGCCCGAACTGCCACAATCGCTTCTTTTACCACCTCCATATCGGAGAGGATTGCTTTGTCATCTCCCTGGCTATCAGGCAGTTGGCTGGTGCACAAGAAGGCTCCGGCCTCTCTTTCGCGGAGGTTGTGCCAGAGTTCTTCGGTGATAAAGGGCATGAAGGGGTGCAGCAGATGCAGCAAGTCTTCAAAGAGCGAGATGCTGCGGTCCAGCGCCTCAGCGGAGAGCGGCTGCCCGAAATCGGGCTTGATCATCTCTAAGAACCAGGAGCAGAAGTCGTCCCAGATGAGTTTATAGACGGTCATCAGGGATTCTGAAATGCGGAATTTGGCAAAGTCCTCCACCAATTCGCGGGACACCTGCTCCATGCGGGCCTCCATCCATTCCAGAGACACGGCTTCGCGGGCGCTCAGGCTGCGCTCATCGGTGGTCCAGCCTTTGACCAGACGGAAGGCATTCCAGATCTTATTGGCAAAGTTGCGGCCCTGCTCGATCAGTTGCTCTTTATACAAAAGGTCATTACCGGCTGCCGAAGCAAAAAGCATCCCCACACGCACCCCATCTGCGCCGTATTGAGTGATCAGATCGAGCGGATCAGGCGAATTACCGAGGGATTTGCTCATTTTCCGGCGTTTATCGTCCCGAACGATGCCCGTCAGATATACATTGGTGAAGGGTTTTTGGCCTGTAAAGGCATATCCGGCGATAATCATCCTCGCTACCCAGAAAAACAGGATTTCGGGGGCTGTTACCAGGTCATTGGTGGGATAATAGTAGCGGAATTCTTCGTTTCCGGGCCGGGTGATGCCGTTAAATACGGAAATGGGCCACAGCCAGCTCGAAGCCCAGGTGTCGAGTACATCGGACTCCTGCGAAAGGTCGGCGGCGCTCAGGGCGGGATTGCCTGTTTTGATGCGGGCCTTTTCGAGGGCTTCGGCTTCATTGGGCGCTACAACAAAGTCATTTGTCCCCTGGATATAATAGGCAGGAATGCGGTGCCCCCACCAGAGCTGGCGCGAAAGGCACCAGTCCCGCACGTTTTCCATCCAGTGTTTGTAGGTATTTTCAAATCGTCCCGGGATCAGGTTCACTTCACCATTCACCACCGCATCGAGTGCCGGACGGGAGATATCTTCCATTTTCAGGAACCACTGGAGCGACAAACGCGGCTCGATGGCAGCACTGGTGCGCTCAGAGTAGCCCACGGAGTGCTTATGGGGCTCTTTTTTCTCTAACAGGCCTGCTGCTTCGAGGTCATCAGCGATTTTTTTGCGTACCGCAAAGCGGTCCATACCCACATAGAGGCCTCCGCCCGCCTCAGAAATGGTTCCGTCGGGGTTAAGGGCATCAATTACGGGCAAATTATGGCGAATGCCTATCTCGTAGTCGTTCAGATCGTGGGCGGGGGTCACCTTCAGGCAGCCTGTACCGAACTCACGGTCCACATATTCGTCCGCAATGATGGGCACGCGGCGATTGACCAGCGGCACGATCACATGTGCGCCGTGCAGGTGTGCATAGCGGGAATCTTCGGGGTGAACCGCCACAGCCGTATCTCCCAGGATGGTTTCGGGGCGGGTCGTAGCCACTACCAGAAACTGGCCGGGTTGTCCTTCGATCTCGTAGCGGAGGTGGTAGAAATTGCCCTGCGTTTCTTTATAGATTACCTCTTCGTCCGACACGGCGGTCTGGGCCTGGGGATCCCAGTTTACCATACGTACACCCCTGTAAATCAAGCCTTTGTCGAACAGTTCACAAAAGACCTGGATCACAGATTCCGAATATTCGGCATCCATCGTAAAGGCCGTGCGCTCCCAGTCGCAGGAAGCGCCCAGCTTGCGGAGCTGCTTCAGAATGATGCCGCCATATTTTTCTTTCCAGGCAAAAGCATGCTCCAGAAACGCTTCGCGGGAAATATCCTGCTTGCGGATGCCCTGCTGCGCAAGAAGTTGCACCACCTTGGCTTCGGTAGCGATCGAGGCATGGTCGGTTCCCGGCACCCAAAGGGCATTATAGCCCTCCATCCGTTTGCGGCGGATGAGGATGTCCTGAATCGTGTTGTTCAGGATATGGCCCATGTGCAGGATGCCCGTCACGTTGGGCGGGGGAATCGTGATGGTATAGGCCGGGCGCTGGTCGGGTACCGAGCGGAAGACGCGGGCGTCATCCCAGGCTTTGGACCAGTGTTCTTCGATTTCGCCGGGGGTATAGTTACGGGAGATTTCCATGACTGGAAGGATAGAAAAACGATAGAGGTAATTCGGGGCGTAAAATTACGAAAGCTGCGCAAGAATACGCAGCCTACCCCATAAAAAAGCGACGGCGGACACCCGAAAGTATCCGCCGTCGCAGGTGTAAGAAAATACGTCTTAGCGTACGATAATTTTCTGGATAGCTGTCTGGGCACCGGCGCTCAGTTTCACGATATAGATACCGGCAGCAAAATCGGACACATTCAGTTCGATCAGGCCCTGGGAGTCTTTGGCGCTTCCTACCTGGGTGCTGTAACGCACTTTACCGCTTACATCATAGATGTTGAGGTCGGCAGTGCCATTGATCTGCTTGTACCAAACCTTCACGATTCCACCGGAAACGGGGTTTGGAGTAGCTACGATCACCGGGCTGTTGGAAGCTTCCTTCATGGTTACAGGAATAACCGTTCCGGGAGGCAGGAAGTGGGTAGTGAACAGCATGATCGGCTCGCCTTCCACATTCTGGGCAGCAGCACGGGTAGAAAAGCCGACAAAGAGAGCGGCAAACAGGAGGGAGACGGAGAGGATGGTAAAAATCTTTTTCATAAGGGTCAGGATATTGAATTTTGTCAGTTGTGTAAATTAATGTAAGACAAACATACTACATGTTCGGTACATTGTCAAGTTTTTTCGCAAATAACTTAAAAATATTTTTTACGTATAGGTAAATTTGTGTCCATACATATTGTTATATCTATCTGTAAAACAATAGTATATGAAAACTTGTTGTAGAAACAAGCTCATTTAAATTAATTGAATATTTATTTAAATTACATTTAAAAAAAATATTCGTTCTACTGAAGTTTAAGCAAAAAATTGAAAAATGTTTCCCTAAAGTCAATTAATACATTTTAAGTAATAAATGACATTGTAGATATAAATTATCAAATTACGTACAATCTGCCGCGAGGCAGTTGAGGTAAATGACAGAAAAAAGAACCGGGCGATTGGTAGTGTGCGAGAATGTGCGTTTTGTACCCCAGGGCAAGGTGAAAAATCCTTTTCTATCTAAAACACATGTAAGATCTTCTTCCGAACGGCGTATTTTTTATACATTGCAAACTGTGTACCGAAAAATTCCGTACCTTCATTCCTGCGGATCAAAGGGGTATTATGATGATCAGGATTATTACGATCTGTCTGGGACTGGCGGCGTTCCATACTATATACGCACAAGGCGTAAATCCGGACAGTTTGCGCAAACGGTTGGCCTCGGCTACCCGCGCTACTGACAGCCTGGAAGTGCAGCTCAAGCTGGCAGAAGTCTATCTGTATCGCCAGAATACAGATTCGGCTTTCTTTTTCTCGACCAGCGCCCTGGAGCATACTTACAACCATTCCCTGCCCAAACAAAAAGCGCAGACCCTCGACATTCTGGGCAAGACCTACTTCTCTACCGGAAGTTATATCCTCGCCCGCAAAAGTTTTGAAGATGGGGTGGAGCAGGCACGCCTCGCCGGAGCGCCCGAAATGCGCGCCCACCTCCTCAACAGCCTCAGCGTGGTCTGCAACCGGCAGGGCGACCTCAAAACGGCCCTTCAGTCGCTCATGGAAGCACGCGGCATCTGGGACAGCCTCGAAAACAAGCAACAGGAAATGGTTCTGCTGGTCAATATCTCTGCCATTCAGACCAAGCTCAAAAACTACGACCTCGCCGAGCAAACGGCTACCGAAGCCCTCCACATGGGCGAAGACCTCAAAAATCCCTCTATGGTCTTCTCTTCCTACAACAACCTCGGGGGTATCAGCGAAGACCTGGGGCGCTTTGACCAGGCCGAAAGTTATTATCTGAAGGCTTTCCAGATGATCGCCGCCCAGGGCGTAACACCTTATTATACAACGATCCTCACGAATCTCTTTTACTGCCGATTTCGCCTCGGACAAAAAGACTCGGCAGAGGCTACCTACGCCCGCGCCTACGCCTCGGCAACGCAAACCAACAATAAGTCGGGCCTTCAGCAACTGCTGCGCGCCCGCGCCCGCGCGATGGGAGAAGCCGGCCTGCCGATACAGGCCCTGGAATACTACAAACAAAGTCTGGAACTTGCCCTGGAACTGAAGCAGGCCTCCGTAGTCATGGATATTTACCTCAAAATGGCTGAGCTGCATGCTATTACGGGTAATTTCCGCGATGCCTATATCTCCCGTACCCGCTACGACTCTCTTCAGCATCAGATACAGACCGAGACCAACAGCCGCCAGTTGCTGGAGTTGTCTTCTGTATTTGATGTGCAGCAAAAAGAAGCGGAGATTGTGCGGCTCAAACGGCAGCAGGAAATCCAGAAGCTGCGCTTTTATGGCGTGCTGCTGCTGGCTGTGTCTTTTGTTACGGCCCTGATCGCTCTGTACAGCCGCTATGCCCTCAGGCAAAAGTCACACCGCCAGCTTGAGAAGCAAAACCGCGAGATCCAGGAGCAAAATCTGGTGCTGGAGCAGCAGCGCATGGAGATAGACGAGCAAAATACCAAGCTGGAGCAGGCCAACAAGGACCTACAGCAGTTCGCATACGCGGCCTCGCACGACCTGCGCGAGCCCCTGCACACCATCAACCGGCAGATTCAGATGGTGGAGCGGCGCTTTAGCGAACAACTGGTGCCCGAAGCCAAAGACTACCTCCAGTTTGCCTCGGACGGCGTGCGCCGCCTGGACACCCTGCTCGAAGGCCTGCTGGAATTTTCGCGCCTGGGCCGTAGAAATGTACAAAAATCTGTGGTGGACCTCAACCGCCTCTGGGATGAGATCGTGCAGGACCTCGGCGACCGCATCCTCGAAACCCATGCCCGCGTGGAGCTGGACCCCATGCCCCACATCGAAGGCTTCCGTCCCGAGCTGCGTCTGCTGTTTCAAAACCTCCTCCAGAATGCCCTAAAATTTACCCATCCGGGAGTTCCTCCGCTTGTGCAGGTCACTGTCGCAAAAGAGGAACAGGGCTACGTAATCGCCATCTCCGACAATGGCATCGGCATTAGTCCGGAGCACCACGGGCGCATTTTCACGATGTTCGAGCGCCTGCATAACCGCAATGAATATGAGGGCTCCGGTATCGGCCTCGCCCTCTGCAAGCGCATTGTGGAGAACCACGGCGGGGAAATATGGGTGGAATCGCAACCGGGTGAAGGGAGTACGTTTTTTGTCAGGCTGCCGCTGTGATTAAAGCCCGTTTCGGGTCGGAGACCACTCACGAGCCAGACGTAAAAAAACAGCCTCTTTCCCGAAGAAAAGAGGCTGCTAACATTTTGATAGTCAATCCCTTACTCCACCTTCAGCACGCCCCGCATCACCTGCGCATGTCCGGGAAAGGTACATACATAGGTATAAACACCGGGCTTGGTTGGTGCCAGGAAGTAGATTGTTTCGGAAGCGCCGGGGCCAATCAGGCGGGTATGATAGAGCACATCCGCACTTTCGGGCACATATCCCTTCGCTTCGCCTTTTAAACCGAGGTTTGCGGCTGCCTGGCCTACCCCATCGGCTGTACCGGGCTTAACGAAAACCATATTATGGGGCATATCGTCGTTGTTGCGGAAGGTAACGGCCACTTTGCTGCCTGATTTTACCGCAAAATAGGTTTTATCATACTTCAGACCAGGCACCGTGCCGATGCTGAGGGTATAATCTGCCTTGCCATTCCACTCGACCGGCATTTTGGTGAGGCGTTTGCTCATCACGGTAGCCTTCGGCTTGGGAGGAACAGGCGTAGCGGTCTGCGCAGCTTCGGGCTTGGCGGGCATCATGGCAGCATGGGCGGAATGGTCCACCGTGTCTTTGACGGCAGCCTTTACCGGGCGGGGCAGATTGAGTTTTGCACCGTCAGGAATTTCATTCAGCGTATAATAGCCCGTGTTATGCAGCAGCGGGAAACCTTTGGAATAGGAACGAACGCCTTCGACTTTTACCTCGTGCACATACTTTGCCCGCAGGCTGTCCACGACGATCCGCGCCTTGCGTCCGTCTTCCGAAAGCTGAACGGCCCACACTTCGCAGTCTTTTTCATTCACAATGGGGCTGCCATACACAGGGTGATATTTATAAATAAAGCCTGTGATTTTGTAGGATGCCGGATCGGAACCCGTGGTTTTATCAACTGGTTCGGTAAACTCGATTTCAAATCCGTCGGGCATAGCGCGGATGGCCTTCATTTCGAAGGGTGTTTTTCCGGTCCAGACCAGGCGCTGCAGGCCCCAGTCTTCTTTCCCGGTTGATCCCCAGCCACGGTTGGTTTCGCCGACAAAAAGAGAGCCTTCTTTGCCCCAGGTCATGCGGAGTACCCCTGACTGAAAGCCTTCACGAAAAGGGAAGGCCGCTCCCTGGTACACGCCCTTTACTTTTTCGAGAAATACGCGGTCAATTTTGCTCTGGCCCTGATCGCCAACCAGCAACTGGCCGCTGAAGGGACCAAAAGCGCCATCGGTTTCGTCCACCAGAATCTGGGAGGTAGAAATACCCAGGATGGTATGCGGAAGCCATACGGAAGGAGTGCGGATCGAAGGAATCTCTTTCGCTACCTCAAACAGGGGCTTAGGCACTTCATTTTCAATGTTTTCTGGCTTCACATAAGGTCCGCCGGGAGGTGAAAAACGGGGGTCCACCTTTGCATAGAGGTCTTTGGAGGTAAATTTCATCGGAGATCCGGGCGCTTCGGCCCATTTGAGACCGGCGGGGTGGCCTGTAAAGTCGCCTTTTTCGACCACCGTAATAAAGCCGGAGCCCATCCAGTCACCCTGGTTATCTCCATAAAAAAACTTGCCGTCCACCAGACCAATTGCGCAAGGGGAGCGCATGCCCGTAGCCCAGGGTTCCATTTTGCCATCGGGTGTGATGCGCATGGTCCAGCCCCGCCAGGGCACACGGCTTTCACCGCGCCACCATTCATTGTCCCCGAAGGCCACATTTGCCGTCACGAACATACTTCCATCAGGCATAATGACCGGACCGAAGCTATACTCATGGTAATGGCCGGAGATCGGCCAGGAAAACACAGACTCATACACATCGGCTTTGCCATCGCCATTGCTGTCGCGCAGGCGGGTAAGCTCGCCCCGCTGGGCCATGTAAAAGTCGCCGTCTTTATATGCCAGACCCAGAATTTCGTGCAAACCGGAGGCAAATTTGCGGAAATAAGGGTTTTTGCCCCCTTCCATGTACGGATTTTCGATGATCCATACATCGCCCCGGCGGGTCGAGGCTGCAATATCGCCGCTGGGCAGGGTGGTGATGCCGCCTACCTCCAGGGTGATGCCCTCTGGCACCGGAAGGGTCACAATTTTATAGAAATCGTCTTCGCGGGGCAGCAATTCGGGCGTCTGAGCCACCATTGCCGGAACCATCAGCGAACAGAGAATGAGAGAATATATCCGGAGTTTCATAAAAATCTTCATTGGGTTTTCACCACATAATCATGTACTTGATCGTGCCCGCGCTTACCGGGAGCAGAAATTCATCCTGGCCATTGCTGTTATACATCACAGGTTTGGCTTTGGCAGGAAGCAGGGGTTTCAGGTAATAATCCCGGCCATTTACGGCGTAGAGACCCTTGGCGGCCAGTTCTATGCGGGAACCCCGTCCGAGGCTGAAAAAGGTATTGGCCTTGCCGCTGCCAGCGAAGCTCAGTTCGCGGATGAGGGATTTGCCTTCGGCATCGGGTATAATTTTATCCGTTACTTCCCATCCATAAACGGTATAGACAAAGGTAGGATAGCCCGCCGCATCGAGGGTGTAGCGCACAAAACGGTAGCCATCGGCTTCGCTGTACGCAGCAGGGCGGCCTGTCTGGTCAGGCGACATCTGAATCACCTGGGGAAGGTCGCCCAGTAACTGCACTGCACCTGCCGGAACAGAACTGCCATCGCCGCGGTCGTGCCACATGGGCGTTGCGTCCATAAAAGGCCCACGCCACGATTGAACGAGTGCGCCATTGTCGAGGTTGATGGTGAAATGAGCACCCAGGGGACTTCCCACATTGGCGGCGTGTGTGATCCGGTGCCTTTTGCCTCCTTCCGTTACATCCACAAAACAGCGCAGAATATACGGTTCGCTGCCCACATCGGCCCCGATGGGATCGGTAGGATCAGGTATTGCAACCGAACTGATGGGGTTGAGGGCTGTGCGGCGCACATTGGGTCCCTCCACAGAGAGGCCGAGGCCGCTGGGATACCAGTTTTCTTCCTTCGCATAGCGGAGTTCAAAGGTATGGTCACCTGCGCTCAGCTTCACACTCCCCCGGTGTTGCCCATACTCGTGGCTGATGGCGGGCATCCCGTCAATCGCGAGAGAGCCGGAGCCGTAATTCATTTGTTCGAAAACATAGGTACCCTCAGCAGGTATCTTCAGGGAGCCGCTGATTACCATGATATAGCGCTCGGCATTGGGTCCTGCTTCCCAGGTCAGGTCCTTCATCGAGCCTACTTCATCCGGCTTGCGTCCTGACTTGTCATCGCCTTTGGCGAGGTTATACCAGCGGTAACTCAGGTTGGAGATCGTCACCGGAGGCTGGTTATAGTGGCGGTATTTCATGTTGCGGAAGGCTACCGGGCCGTGGTCTCCCTGGATACGGAGCGGGCCTTTGGCCACTTCCTGCTGGGCCATCGCACCGCGGGTCGGGCCGGTCAGTTCCACGTTTTCGATCACAGTAAGGCCGTTCAATTCCACCGAAAGCACACGTGCATGGGCGATTTTGTTGCCTTTGGCATCGAAGCGCGGGGCCTGAAAGGAGATTTTCATGTGCTGCCAGAGGCCGGGCGCCATTGCAGCATTGAGGCGGGGGGCCGTTCCTTCAAATCCCTGCTGCCCTTCGGGTTTGGCATCGTTCCAGCGCTCATACACACCGCCGCAGTCTCCGAAGTAGGGATTTTTTTTGCCCCAGCTATCGAGTAACTGAATTTCATAGCGCCCCTGGAGGTACACCCCGGAGTTGGAGTGCGCAGCCATGACGAAGTCAAATTCGAGATCGAGGTCGCCGAATTCTTCTTTGGAGTAAATATCCTCCCGGTGCGCGGCATCCGGCAGGTTGGCGAGTACACCCGCTCCGGCAACGAGGCGCAGGTCCTCTGCCTTGCCGGGGTCAGCCGTAACATCCGCAGCAATCTGCCAGTTGGATGATACAGGCTTAAAAAACGAAAGGTCATTGAGCGGCACACTTGTCTCAGGTCCCTGGGCCAGTGCAGATACGGCCGGGGAGAGCAGAACAAGGGCTGCCATACTTCGCAAGAGTTTCATTTGCATAGCAATCGTAGCTTGTCCGTTATTTTATTAACACCTAAACGTACGCAAAAGTTGGGCACGAAAGGGTAAAAATACGCGGGCAAGGCGCTGCGCAAACGATGTTTATTCAAATAAGTGTTGCTCTTCTACAAACGGACGGGAGGTATGCAAGCTCATAGGGGCCGAAGAATTAGCAAACCATTCCCGCACAGTTTCCCGCCGCAACCATGTGGGGTCCTCTGAAAGAATCGTGTGATATGAGGAGTAGGGCCAGTCTGCCGGATGCTGCACAAAGCCATGGTGCACCGGATTTGCATGAATATACTGCACCACTCTTTGATAATATGCTTTATTTGTAATGGGCTTGCGGTTGATATTGTTTCTGAAAAGGCTGCCGATCCGGTTGTATCTTTTGTTAAACGCTTTTGCATAGCTATTGAGAAAGTGGGAGAACTGGTTAGATATGCGAAGCGAGTAATTGCTGTCCAGTTGTTCTGAGAGCTTTTGCCGCCATTCATCCGATGCGGTTTCGTCCAAGCTTGCCAGTATTTCGTCTTTCGTTTTTATGCGCACCAGGAAGTGTACATGGTTTGGCATCAGGCAATAGGCAAATGTATCTACATACGCATCAAGGTACTCAGCGTATTTTTTCATGAAAAAGCGATAATTGTCTTTTTCGCGAAACAGGTTGTCTTCCGCATTTCCGTGATGGTACACATGGTAATAGATGTCTGGCAGGAACAAGGGACGGGGCGCTGACACGTGCTGAAGGAGGTTGTATGGTTTATGGGGTATGCAAATTACGGAAATCTAATGTTTGTGGGGGTGTTTTTTGAAATTTTTTTTTAAAAACCTGCAAGGTCTGAAAGACGCTTGCAGGTAAGCTTATTAACGGGCAAGTGTCTTCAAGACCTTGCCCGTTTTTCTAAGCGTTGATAAACCTAGGTCTGAGAGACGCTTGCAGGTAGGCATATTAACGGGCAAGTGTCTTCAAGACCTTGCCCGTTTTTCGAAGCGTTGATAAACCTAGGTCTGAAAGACACTTGCAGGTAAGCATATTAACGGGCAAGTGTCTTTCAGACCTTGCCCGTTTTTCGAAGCGTTGGTAAACCTGCAAGGTCTGAAAGACACTTGCAGGTAGAAATCACCTACAACTTCTCTCTCAAATACTTCGCTGTATAACTCGCCGCTACTTTCAGCAGACCCTCAGGGGCTCCCTGGTACAGCACTTCGCCGCCGCCGTCGCCGCCTTCAGGACCCATATCTATGAGCCAGTCGCCACATTTGATTACATCGAGGTTGTGCTCGATAATAATGACGCTGTTGCCGCGCTCCACCAGTTCATTGATGGCTTCGAGCAGCTTACGGATGTCTTCGAAATGAAGACCAGTGGTCGGCTCGTCGAAAATGTAGAGGGTATCTTTTGCCTGGCTGCTCTGACTAAGGAAAAACGCCAGTTTCATCCGCTGGGCTTCGCCGCCGGAGAGGGTCGAGGTGCTTTGGCCGAGGCGCAGATAGCCGAGGCCCACACGCTCCAGAATATCGAGTTTTTCGGCAATCTTGCGCTCCTCAGAGAAAAACAGCTTCGCCTCCGAAATGGTCAGCCCCAGCACTTCGTCAATGTTTTTCTCTTTGTAGGCAACCTCCAGCAGGTGTTTCTGGAAGCGCTTGCCATTACACACATCGCAGACCAGCTTTACATCGGGCAAAAACTGCATTTCTACGGTTACATGCCCTTCGCCCTGGCAGTTTTCGCAGCGCCCCCCTTCGATGTTAAAGGAAAAATGGCCAGGCTTAAGTCCTTTGATGCGGGCCAGGGGCTGATTGGCAAACAGCTCACGAATGTGGTCGTAGGCTTTGATGTAGGTAACAGGATTGGAGCGGGCAGAGCGTCCGATAGGGTCCTGGTCCACCATCTCGACCTGCTTGATGAGCGAAGTATCGCCGGTGAGGGTTTTGTAAAACCCGCCTTTTTCCCCCGGTTCTCCGGTGAGTTTACGCAGAGCAGGATAGAGGATTTTTTTGATGAGCGTTGTTTTGCCCGAACCGCTGACTCCGGTTACTACAGTGATCGCATGCAGCGGAATCTCAATATCCACTCCTTTAATATTGTGCATACGGGCACCTGTCATCGAGATGCGTGAGACAGAGGTGCGGCGGCGCTTCGGTACCGGAATTTCTTTTACCCCTGTGAGATAGTCGGCAGTGAGGCTGTGAGAAGCCATCAGTTCCTCAAAGGTACCGTTAAAGACCACTTCTCCTCCCTGCTCTCCTGCCCCAGGCCCCATATCTATGATCTGGTCTGCGCGACGCATCACACTTTCATCGTGTTCAACCACAATCACAGAGTTGCCCTGGTCGCGCAGCGATTCAAGAATGCTGATGAGGCGGTCCGTATCGCGGGGGTGAAGGCCAATGCTCGGTTCGTCGAGTACGTACATAGCCCCCACAAGACCGCTCCCAAGCGAAGTGGCCAGGCGTATCCGCTGCATTTCACCGCCCGAAATGGTATTAATTTTCCGGTTAAGGGTCAGGTAACCCACCCCTGTGCGGAGCAGGTAGTCGAGGCGCGCGTTGACTTCATGCAGCAGGCGCTTGGCGATCTGGCGGTCCGTATCGTCCAGAACGAGGCCTTTCATTACCGTCGCCAGCTCATCGAGCTGAAGCTCAAGGAGTTCTCCGATGTTTTTGCCTCCGACTTTCACATACATGGCATCTTTGCGGATGCGTGCGCCTTTGCAGTCGGGGCAGGTGGTGTAGCCCCGGTAGCGGGCCAGCATCACGCGGTACTGCACCTTGTGCATTTTGGTCGCGAGATAATCGAAAAACTGGTGAACCCCCCACACGCCGGGCAGGCCCTTCCAGACAACCGCTTTTTCTGCTTCAGTCAGGTCGCAATAGGCCCGGTGGATCGGGAAGTCGGTTTTTCGGGCCGCAGCGATCCATTCTTCCATGTATTGCTGCATCACATCTCCGCGCCAGGGAGCCACGCAACCTTCATACACCGAAAGGCTCTGATCCGGGATCACCAGGTCTTC
>RDXT01000517.1 GCA_004292985.1 Bacteroidota bacterium | reverse complement strand
GATTGAAAAGGGGATGATGCGTACGCTTGATGTGCCGGGGCTGGGGGTGGAGCGGCTGTGAGAGATCGGGGGCAGGATGATAGTCTCCGACCCGAAACAAGCTCACTCATACATATACGGCTCACCCTCATACGCCATCTTGCGGATGTTTTCGAGCACCCGTTTCATATAGATTCTCCAAAAGGTTTTGGTAAACAGCCAGTTTATGGGATAGAGCCAGACATTGCCCACGTGCATCGTATAGGTGTATTCGATGAGAATCTTGTTGGGTTCAAGCTCAGTCGTTTTCCATTCTCCCACGAACTTTGTAAAGCCCAGCAACCAGGATTTAAAATCACTGACCTCGATTTTCCAGTAGGCATTTTCGATGCGCTCGACGAGCTTGTCGGTCGAGGCCTCACCGCCTGCAAAGGTGGGTGACGGAGCGACAAATATTTTTTTGATGCTGCCGGGTTTTCCCCAGTCCTGGTCTTCGGTACAATGCGTGACTTTGGGCATCACCCCGAAGCCCGTGTGAACCTTGGACACATCGCAGAGCATCGGTGTTTTGAAAGCCCTTTCCAGAGAGCAATCATAGATCGTCGTAACGCTTACACGTGTGGTCATCGGATGGGTTTTTTGAGCGCTCTGATACACATAAAAGCGGGAAATGCATTAAGTTCATGAAAATGCCTGGGATCGGCCTGCTCAAACTCCTGCGTAGGCTTCGGCTCAACCAATGCGTCAATGTAAAAACCATGATGGGTCAAGGGAGCGATACAGTCGCTCAGAGGCCTCCTGAAACCATGCACTTCGATGGGCGTGCCAAAGCCTTTCCAGACGGTGGACACATGCTCCGTTTGAAAATAGTGCTTCGACTTAAAATAGAGATAATCCGAAAAAGGATGCTCGATCGAGATGACAAGAATGCCCTCAGGCTTTAATGCCCGGTAAAACTCCTGTATCGTTGGACCCCAATCCGGCAGATAATGCAAAGCCAGGGCGCAGAGAACGATGTCACAACTGCCCGTTTCGATCATGTCAAACGGCGCAGACAGGTCGTGAACAAAAAAGTCACCCTGTCCTTTGTTTCGTTCGATCGCCAGCTCAACCATTTTGGGGCTGATGTCGAACCCGCTTATCGAAGCGCCTCGCGACAGTAAAATTTCGGCATATTTTCCGGGTCCGCAGGCGGCATCGAGAATGACTTTCCCCTGTACATCCGGCAGCAAAGCAAGGGTATTCGGCCTGTCGTAATAGGCGTTATGCGGCTTATGGTCAATCAGTTCGTTGTATTTTTCAGCCATTTTTTCATAAGCTGAGACAATTTTTTCCGAAATGACAGGTGTTTTTTTCATTGTTGAAGGATATAAACCCCGCAAGGTATATCTTTTTGGCATTGCCTGCCGGAAAATTTCTGTGTGTGGCAGATCCTAAAAACCAAAAAGCCATCCCAGCACCTGAGATGACTTTTTCACGTATTTTATACAAAACGGCCCTCAGGCCTCAAAATCAAGGCTGCGCAGCGCTGCTCACAACCAGTTTCACCGGCTGGCAGGCCGCACAGTCGCGGATACGCACCAGATAGATTCCGGGGCGCTGGGTGCTGAGGTCAATGGGAGTCTCCCACCGTTTCTCGTCGGCGGGAACGGCGATGGTGCGGATCACATGTCCTGTCAGGTCCACCACTTCGAGGGTAGCGGCTTCGGTCCAGTTGCGGTTGGCATTCAGGGCAAAGGTGAAAAGACCTGTGCTCGGATTGGGGAACGCCTGGGTGGTGATTTTCAGAACCGGAACGAAGTTCCTGGCATCGAAGGAAGGGGTGTAAGACTGCGAAGTGGAGCTGTGGTTGGCGGAGTTGCCATTGTTACAGCCCTGTGCGCGGGCGGAGACTGCGGCGGTCATCACAACGGCCAGCAGGAGGAGTGTGGTAAAGGTCTGCTTCATCATGTGAATATTGGGGTATGTGGTTGAGGGTAATTTAGTTATTGTTTTTCAGAAGAGCAAGGAGGGGAGTAATATTTAATGATAATTTTATGTGGTGGGTTGAAGCCTATTCTGCCCCCACACTCATTCGTAAGTCCCTGAAATATCCCTCCGTTCCGACTTCTACCCAAAGCCCGACGCCTCCTCCGGCAGGGTTGTCGCCCAATTTTAAGTCATTCACAATCAATGCCGGATATTTGCTGTCATTTAAAAACAGCCGGGCTTCGCTGCCTTGTATTTCAATGCGCATCGTAATCCATTCGTCCAGGCCCATATCGGCATAGGATTCATACTTTTCCGGGCTTGTTTTCCGCAAGGCATCAAATTTATAGTCGGGATAAGAAAAATACTGAATGCTATGGTTTCGCCTCACCTGGTCATTGGCGCGGCCATTGGTGGGGCGGATATAGATGGACTCAAATGTTTCGTTTTTGTCGTCAATCCGAAAGGCGATGCCAATAAATCCCCTTGCGGTAGGCGGGGCATTCGGCAACAAGCGGCTCAATACTTTCACTTCAATTACGCCATTTATAAGTTCCACATCTTTGATCCTCACAAAGGTCGGCTCGTCAACAGGAATCACCGTAGCATCCTTGATGACTTTTAGCGCCTTTTTACCAGCTATCTTTTCAAATGACATAGAAACCTGATGGGGCAAAAGACGGTCTTTGTGCAGCCTGATTTTTTGGGCGGCCACCTGTGCAGAGAGGAACAAGGCCAGCAACGTCAGAATACAGTATTTCATCATAATCCTGGATTAATGGGTTAAAAAAGGAGCTACGCCTGCCCATACGGCTTCAAAGTTTTCTAAAAAACAGCCATGACCTGTATTGGGAATGATAGCAATGTGATGCCGGGGGATCATACGCGCTGCATTGACCACATGCTCGACCGTATTTCCTTCGTCATGGTCGCCTGCGATTACGAGAACCGGGCATTTAATACTTCCCAGTAACTCTTTTCCGACAGTCAGCTTGTTGTAGCAATTCCGCACCCCGGCGAACATTTCTTCCAGCCTTTCGGGTTCGGGCATGAGGGTTAATTGTTGCTCGATGAAGGGTTTGTCTAACTCCATCGCCTGCATAGCGGTAATCGTAAAGGCTCTCAGGCCGGGATATAATTCTCCTGCGCCCATCACAACCATTTTTTTTATCCGCTCAGGATACATCGCCGCCAACTGATAAGCAGAGTATCCGCCATCGCTGAATCCAATCACGATCACACTGTCTTGGGTTACAGCATTAATCACCGCCATTGCATCAGTAGCGCGCTGTTTGAGGCTGATCGGCTCCTTACCCAGTTCGGATTTGCCATGACCCCGGGTAGAAATAGCGATAACCTGGTAGTCTTTTTTCAGTTTTTCAATCAAATCAGTCATCTCTACCGTGGATCCAAACAAACCGCCATGCAGCAAGACAAGTGGCTGCCCTTTGCCATACACTTCATAATATATTCTGGCATCTCCGGCCTGCACATAATGACCTGCTTTGGGGTGATTCCCATAGGGGATTTTATACACCACAGCAGCAGGCTGAAAAGCCCTCCTCAACTGCGCCTGCCCAGATAATCCGGAGGCAAACAGCAATAAAATGGAACCTAAAAATAGTCGTAAATGCATGTGAGCGAACCTGTTAAACGTTGTTGAAACGCACAAAGGTAAGAAGCTATCTGAGCCTTGTGTAAGCGATGGGATAAATACTACCCATACCGGCCATCCAATCTCCTTCCGCCGCTTTTCACAAAATAATTCATTTATTCCGCATCCTGCACGATAAACACGGCATTGCGGTTGAGGTCATAAAACCCAAACTCATGCGTTTCCCAGGGCGTATGCCGCCGCATGGCATCAGGTGCCACCGTACCCCTCTGAACAAACTCCTCAAAAAGAGGGTCTATGTTTTTTACCCTGATCCGGATCACGGAGCCACCCAGCAAAGGGTCATCTTCGGTGTCTGCATGCCATTGCAGGTGCAGTCCCAGGTGCTCCCGGTACAATACCGCATACATAGAATCGGAAAAAATTGCTTCAAAGCCGGTTTTTTCCTTGTACCAGAGGATGTCTCTGGCGATGTCGGCAGAAGGAAGCACGGGAATGATATGAAGAAGTTCGGTTTGCATAGGGGAAGCTATGGTTTTTGAAGCGGAATATCTATTGTAAATATAGGGAATTTGCAGGTTTTTGAAGGCCGGACTACCCGCATGCCCCGCGCAAAAGCCCAAGTCCGGCAAAACGGCTCCCTGCCCCTGAGCAAGGGCTACACACCCCTTGCTGACATATTACGCCCCGTCAGGGCTTTGAAACGCTGTAAAAGTCTGTTCCTTGTTCCCTGAACCCTGCTCCCTGTCCCCTGTAAACTGTTCCCTGTTTTTATTTCCCAATATTTTCCCGAAGTTCACACGGCTAAAACGATCGCATGCGCTACTGCCTGTTGCTGGCTTACGGAATCACGATACCCCTTCTGCTGTGTGCACAAAGACCTGACAGTCTTCTGAGGCAGGCAGCGTCGCAGCGGCGACCTGCCGAAAAGGCCCGTATCTACCTGCAGATAGCCGATTACTATAAGGCAATTGCCCCGGACAGCACCTGCTTCTATGCAGATACAGCCCTCAGACTGGCTGAAAGAGCCGAAGAATGGGCCATCGTTGCGGAGGCCTGGGTGCGCAGCGGCAACTGTGCCTATGCGAAGGGTAAATACAGCCAGGCCCTCAAAGCCTATCTCGAAAGTGAAAAACGCTACCGCTCACTGGGCGACAGCCTCGG